>JBKBIU010000074.1:0-6593 GCA_046294065.1 Pseudothermotoga sp. | reverse complement strand
ATGATCTTCTCTTTTGTGGAATTCTTCATTCGTAATACACCCACTTTTTTTGATATCTGAACTGAATGAGAGTAGCTACAAAGATTATTCCAAATAACAACCAAGCAACGGCCGAAGCATACCCCATCCTGAACCACTGAAAGGCGTTGTTGTATATGTAGTAAACGATCGTGTTGGTTGCATTCCCAGGGCCTCCGCCTGTGAGAACGTAAGCCTGGTCAAAGACTTGAAAAGAACTGATGACGTTTATGACGATAACAAAAAAAGTTGTAGGTGACAGCAAAGGAAGTGTTATGTAGACAAAGCTCTTCCACTTGTTAGCGCCATCAAGCCATGCTGCCTCATAAAGTGAAGAAGGTATACTCTCAAGACCTGCCATGAAAAGAACCGTAGAAAAGCCAACGTCTTTCCAAACGCTAAGTATTATTACAGCATTCATTGCCCACTTTGGGTCTGAGAACCACCTTGGAAGATTTGAAAAACCTATACTGTAAAGAAATTCGTTCATTAAACCAAAATCTGCGTTGAAAATCCATCTAAAAACCATGGCCGCAGCCACCGTTGGAATGATAACAGGAAGAAAGATCGCAGCCCTGAAAAAGGCACGTGCCGGTATATTCCTCACAAGAGCCAAAGCAAAGAGCAAGCCCAGGATTACTCTCGTGGGGACGGTACCAAGGACAAAAACAATGGTGTTTTTAAGAACAAGATGAAATGTTTTATCGTATGCAATAAGCCTGACGTAATTCTCTAAACCTACGAACTTGGCTGGTGTGAGCATATCCCATTGCAAAAAACTTAAGAAGAATGAAACAGCAAGAGCACCAAAAACAAAAACTAAAAAACCAGCAAAACCTGGCAAAAGAAAAAACCACGCTGCCACACTTTCCCTGGTCTTTAGGGTCATTCAAATCACTCCAAAGATTCTTGCTGCATTCGTATAAAAAATTTTATCAATTTCTTCACTTGAAAGACCCACAGACCTCAAGGAATCATACCAACCAATGATTTCTCTTGGCATTTTTTCAATGGCACTATCGGTTCCGAAAAGGACCTTACTCACAGAAATTTCCTTGCCTATATATCCGCCTTCAATTATGTGCCTCCTAACAACTTCTCCACCAGATATATCGAAATATACGTTTTTTCTCCATCTTGCCACGGCACAGGAAACCATGTACTCGGGCCAACCTAAATGGGCACCGATGATTTTCAAACTGGGAAAAGTGTTGGCAATGGTATCCAAATATATGGACCTCATACGAGCCGAAGATTTGCCTTTGAATCTGCTGAGGTACTTTTCATCCACTTCCTTTGCCATTGAGCTCTCTTCACCAAGAAGATAATCCACAGGTCCCCCGATTACACCCGTGTGAAACAAGATGACCATGTTGTTTTGTTCCGCCTTTTCATAAAAGGGGAAGTATGCTGGATCGTCGTAATTCTTATCGGTGAGAATAACTTTCAGACCAACAAAACCTTGCTTTTTGTACATGTCTATATCAGAAACTTTGTCTTTGTCAAGATCAATCCATGCAAGCCCAAGGAAGTTATCTGGAAACTCATCGATCGCCCTTTTTACAAGTTGATTTGCCCCAGCAGAACCTAAGAGCACCATTTTTTTCACGTTGTAATTTTCAGCATAAACAAGTAATTGATTCACATAGTTTGCGTAATCTTCCTCTTTTTTCACAAAATGTATGTGCGTGTCAAAGACTCTCTGCTTCATCACAAGCCTCCTTTGAATGTGCGGCGCAGGAGCGCCGCACGTTCTTACCAAGTCCCGTATTGCTTGATCATCTTGGTAACTTCCTGGGTTACATATTCCAGCACCTCAACTGCCGATTTTTGTCCTGTCCAAACATAATCAAGCTCTCTGGTCACATATTCAAAAATTTCCCACCAACCAGGGATACTTGGAAACTTCACACCAAAACTCGTCTCTGTAAAGAATATAAGCCTTTCCTGCTCACTTGGTGGATTCGAGGTGAATGCCTTGACTGTTTCTGGGGTTCTCATAGCCGGTACGGCATCCCCACTCTTGGCAAAGATAGATTGACCTTTTGGACCACACAAAAATTGCATAAATTTCCATGCTGCGTCTTTATTCTTGGACTTTGAGTACATAACAAAGCCGGCTCCTCCCAAGGTATTAGTACGAGTAATCTTGTATGGAAGTGGTGCAACACCAAACTTAAGATTCTTATTCGTCAAGAACGAGGATATCTGAGCTGCATTGCTCAAGACCATAGCAACCCTTCCTGTTGTGAACAGTTCTGCCGCCGAACCAAGTTGTGCAAGTTCAGCAATAGAAGGAGTCACTTTGTAAGAAAGGATCATATCTGCAATGAACTGAATAGCCTCTACAGCTGCCCTTTCGTTGAGAGTACATCTTGTTGGCATATCGTAATTGTCCACGATCCTTCCACCGTTCATGTGGATCCACAGATGCCACTTGTTTCTCTCTAACACTGCTCCCCATTGTGTAACCCTACCTCGGGAGTCGACCTTGGTCAACTTTCTTGCAGCATCTAAGAATTTTTGCCAATCCCATGAATAATCTGGATAAGGTACACCTGCTTCATCAAAGAGAGTCTTGTTGTAGAAAAGAACCGTCGTGTCGTTATCTCTTGGGAATCCATAAACCCTTCCCTTATACATGAAGGTACTCAGTAGTTCTTTGTTATAAGCCTCTACAGGGAACTTAGTTTTTTCAATATATGGTGTGAGATCTTCGAGTACACCTTTCGCCGCCCAGCTTGGTATTGTGTGAAGGAACATAACATCTGGGGCATCCTCGGCAGCCATCATTGCTTGAATTTTATCAAAGTATGTAGACCAAGGATAGTTGATGGTCTCAACTTGAATATCAGGATTTTCAGCTTGGAATTGTTTTACGATCTCCTGGTATGGTGGCAGTTCGCTGGGATCTCCCCAGAAAGAAAAGCGAATCTTTGTTGCGGAAAACACTACGGAAACAACTGCCAGGATAAGTAAGACCACGAACAACTTTTTCATAATGATACCTCCCCCTCTGAACGTGTTTGCCATCAACACAATATCATATTTTTAATACTTATGTCAAGTCTTGTAAAAAGTCTTAACAAATTATCTTTTTGTGGTATATTCTCTATGGTGATCAACTTGAGCAAGATAAGAAACAGCTCTTATCTGAGAAAAAATAACCTGAGGGTCATTTTGAAGGAAATACTCAAACATCAACCTGTTTCAAAGTCACAAGTGGCAAGGAAACTGAATGTTAACTCTTCCACTGTCTCACAGCTATTGAAACCCTTCATTGACAGAAAGATCATCGTAGAATCTTCGCAAGGACCATCTTCCGGTGGAAGGCCGCCGCAGCTTTTGACAATAAATCCAACGGCTGCATTCAGCATGGCAGTTGATCTATCTGGCTATTCAGTAAGAATAGCATTAATCGATAGCACACTAAAAATAAACTCTCTACAAGAATTGAATCTCAAGCCCCAGATTTATGAGGGGCTTGAACAACTCATTCAAAAGATCAAAGAGATGCTTTCAATCGTCAACGGTCATCGAATTCTTGGCCTTTGCATAGCCGTTTCAGGTGTCCTTGACCCACATACAGGGAGAATCAGTAGCAGTCTGATAAAAGGTTTGGAAAATATCCGTATCGTTGAGTTCTTGCAAAAGTACTTGAATCTACCTGTGTTGGTGGAAAATGACGCAAACCTTTCAGCCTTAGGTGAGTTCATGAACCTTGAAGAGGACATTAAAAATATGTTCTACATACACCTGGGCGATGGACTGGGAGGTGGAATGATTCTTGACAAATCTATCTTCAAAGGTGATCGCGGCTATGCTGGCGAAATTGGTAGAATGATATATAGTTGCGAACCCTTCATAACAGTTGGGGATGTTTATTCAAAGATGTTAAAAGAATATTTAGTCAGAGGAGAAATTCCATCCAAGCTATTAGTAAATCTACTTTTTAGCGTGGTCCAGAACGTTTTATCGGTAACTGATATTTGTCATTTTGTCGTTGGTGGAAGGTACGCTATCTTCGATGAAAAATATCTTTTGGAGGTCGAAAGGTTAGCCAGAGAAAGATTCTATGGCTTTGAAGTCTTCATAAGAAAGTCCATCAACAATCCCGATGCCATCCTAACAGGTGCAGCAGAGTACCTTATAGAAAACAGTATATTCAATATTTAACAGAACCTTTTTTGAAAACTCTTTCGAATCTTTCAACAACTTCAATGAACTTTTCTTTGGTCAACCACTCTTGCCAACCGTGTTTTACATACACTCCTTGTACCATCTTGGGATAGTTGAGTGCATCGAGTGTTACCGTATCTACATACCTTGAAAGTCTATGAGCAAGGTTTTCCGGGTTCATGACAAGAACAGGCCCAACAAAAACAGAAACATTGACTCCAGCTTCTTTGAGCCTTTTGAGTGTATCAAACCTTTCTTCAACAGAAGGAGCACCGGGCTCAAGGATTTTTCTAACGTCTTCACGATCGGTTGTGATCGTGAGTGTTACAGAAAGATCTCTCAACAGATCAACATCTCTGAGGATCAAATTGGACTTAGTCATAACATGAACTCTTCTAAAGTGAGAACTCAGAACCTCAATAATTTTTCTTGTTAACCCATACTTTTTTTCAATATGCTGATATGGATCACAAATGCTCGAAAGAAAAAAATCGCCTCTTTTTCTTGCCAACTCTTTTTCAAGCAATTGCACAGCATTAGTTTTGACCCAGACATCTTTTCCCCACTCGCAATTGGTGTATTTGAAAGGCCCTATGAAGCGAGCGTAACAATATAAGCATCCAACGGTGCAACCAACGTACGGATTGATCACATACTTTGATACGGGAATTTTAGTGCGAGTAATGATCGTTTTTGCCGTCATTTCTCTTATCATCGCACAGTCTTATTTGCTATGATACCAATCAGCTTACTTGCAAAGGCTGAATGCACCAAAGAATTAACAAGATTCTTCTCGCTCCTGCCAAAACAGATCACCAAGGCATATTTACCTACGACTTTACTTGCAAGAATGCCTTCTGCACAGCTGAGTGGTGGCATATCTACAATGATCCTGTCGTAAGATTGTGCAGATTCTTTTATGAATTCAAAAAGCCTTGGGTCACTGAGAAACCAACTATCTTTCCCGTTGAGAGTCAAGATATGCAAGGTTTCAGAAAATCTCACTATACAGTTTTCTGGTACTGCCCCTTCAGTTAGATCAACGATGTCACGATCAGCTTCAATTGAGAAAACCTTTGAAACCATGGGTGACCGGACATTCATATCGATCAGCAAAGTCTTCTGTGCCATCTTTGAAAAAACATAGGCAAGATTGGATGCGACAAAGGTCTTCCCTTCTTTTTCATCAGAGCTTGTTAAACCAAGCACCTTTACAGGTTCATCCAACATCTTTGCAGCTAGATACTTGAATTCATCACAAACTTCTTTACCTTCACATTCAAAGGTAACTAATAGATCTTCATTCCTGGCTACTCTAATGTTGGATATCTTGCCCAAAATCGGTATCCTTGGAAAGAGTCTTTGTAACTCGTCGAGTGCTCTGAACTTTCTGTCTGTCAGATC
Source organism: Pseudothermotoga sp. (assembly GCA_046294065.1). Lineage (GTDB taxonomy): Bacteria > Thermotogota > Thermotogae > Thermotogales > DSM-5069 > Pseudothermotoga_B. Next base: position 992 of record JBKBIU010000074.1, on the reverse strand, counting down.
CCTCACAAAAGCCATGACCACACCTAAAAAGATACCAAGCGCGCCACCTATAGCCAATAAAAGTTTTTTATTTGGCTTTGAAGGTCTACTTGGTACAATGGCGTTGTTGATCACACGAACATTGCTGACGGTGCCAGCGGCACCAATCTTTGCTTGTTCATACTGACTCAATAAAGCCAAATATGTGGTTTGCTTTGCCTGTCTATCTCTCTCTAACTCAAAGAGTTTCTGCTCAATTGATGGGATGATTGTCACCTTCTTAAGGTATTCATCTCTGATCTTCTCGACAGCTGTTAAGGTCGCTTGCTGTACTTGAAGTTCTGTCTGCTTCAAAATCCAGGTTGTGTAGAGTTCAGAATAAGCAGGATTTATTGTTTGAATCTCTGCACTAATGACTTTGCTGATCTCTTTCTGCAAGAGATCTTGAGTCTCTTCAATCTGTCTTTTCAAAGTGACAACCCTTCTATCGGTCTCAGAGTACGTCTGAAGTAGAGCAGAAAGTTCCACTTGAAGATTTACAAGATTTGATCTCAGTTGCTGAACTATAGGATTTGTACTGATCGTTTCAGATGAAACAATCTTTTGATCAACCTTTTTCAACATATCTTCCGCAGCTTTGATTGCAGTTTTAATCTGTTCTATAGACACCTTTGTATCATAGACCTTTGCATCGTACCGTGCCACACCTTCGACGAGTTTTGCCGCATGATCACTGAGTGAGTAGACCTGGTTTTCCTCTTTGAACTTTCTCAGTTTGTCTTCCACATCCTTCAGTTCTTGTTCAATACGAGGTAGTTGTCTTTCTATGAAATCTACACGTGCACTGTATTCGTTAACGGTCAATCGGCTTCTCATTTCCAAGTAGATGTCAATCAAAGAATTGACGATCTTTGCCGCAATCTCCGGATCTTCAAATTCCACTGATATCTTTATTATCGATGTATTTTTGACATTCTCTATCTTCAACCATTTTTCGCTAATCGTTTTCACTA
>JBKBIU010000073.1:0-6669 GCA_046294065.1 Pseudothermotoga sp. | reverse complement strand
AAGATTGAGTTCCTCACTTCTCTTATCAATTATCGTGATTTGCTCTTTGGCTGAATCAAGTCGTGTAGTCATCTCAACAAATTTAGTTTCTCTCTCGTTCAATCTTCTTGTGTACACCTCTCTGAGTTCCATTAAGGTGGTTTGGCGTTTCTTGTAATCTTCCAAAAGATTCGTGAAACTCTCGATCTCTTTGTCAACATTTGCAAACTCTCGCTTCAGAGTCGACCAACTTGTTTCTACATTCAAAAGTTGTTTTTGAAGATCTTTTATCTTTTCCAAAGTCTGTTGATGTTGGTCCTGAAGGTGGCTCAATCTCTTCAGTTCTTTCTTGAGTACATTACCATAGTATAATTTTTTGACTTGCTCGAGTCTTGATGAATATTCCTGGTAACGTTCAGCTCTTTTGGCTTTGAGGTATAGTGACTTTCTTTGTCTGTCCAGTTCATAGAGTAAATCTTGTAAGCGTGTCAAGTTGGCGTTTACAACTTCAAGTCTGTTTAATGATTCCTTTTTTCTTTCACGGTAAAGAAAGGTTTCGGCGGCTTCTTCAAGTAACAACCTCAACTCTTCAGCAGAGGCATTCACAATTCTTTCGATTTGTCCCTGACCAGCTATAGAGTAAAATTCCTTACCCACACCTGTGCCAACGAATTTCTCATGTATATCTTTCAACCTGACCGTTTCACCGTTGAGCATGTACAAATTTTTCCCATCGTTTGTGAGCACTCGTGAAACGACGATCTTATCGTTACCATTTTCAAAGGTGATTTCAACGTAAGCACTCGAAGCGGCTGGTAGAGTCCCCGACCCTGCAAAGATAACATCATATTTTTCATCTGCTCTGAGCTGCTTCATGGACTGTTCACCGAAGACCCATCTTATCGCATCTACTATGTTCGATTTTCCTCCTCCGTTTGGCCCAACGATAGCGGTGACTCTATCTGCAAAGGTTAGTCTCGTTGGCTTGGCGAAAGATTTGAAACCATGCAGGGTCATGCTCACAAGTTTCATAGCCGCCCCCCCATCTTTCATATTCTATAGATCGGTTCACCTGAAGCGAAGGTTGCAAGGACATTCAGATTTTCATCCATTGCGACAAGATCTGCACAATTACCAGGTAAGATGCTGCCAAGGTCAAGGTTGCTCGATCTTGCAGCCGAATACGTAGCCATCATTATAGCATTTCTCGCGTTGATATTCAATTTGAAAACTGCATTTCTAACTGCTTCATCCAATGTTAAAGTACTCCCCGCAAGGCTTTGATCTTGCTTGGTTCTTGCAATTTTATTCTGGACAACAACTTGGAGTTCACCCAACGAATATTCTCCATCTTCAAGACCGGTGGCCGCTATGGAATCTGTTACCAAAACAGATCTATAGGGTCCTTTGATATTCATGATCATCATGACTGTAGCAGGGTGAAGGTGAATCATGTCAGATATAATTTCACAGAAGACTCTCTTGTCAGTGAGAACAGCACCAACGACACCAGGTTCTCTGTGTGAAAAGGTCCTCATAGCGTTGAAAACATGTGTTGCCCTCGTACATCCATTTTCTATTGCAACAATAGCTTGATCATACGTTGCATCTGTATGTGCGATTGTTGGTATGATTTTCTTTTTCTTGAGAAAGTCTATGACCTTTTCAGAGTCTTTCAATTCTGGTGCGATGGCAAAGATCTTTACGACATCACCAAATCTTTCAACAAAACGTGATAATTCCTCAAGATCTGGTCTTTTCAAGAGATCTTCTTTGTGAGCACCCTTCTTATTTGGGTTCAGATAAGGTCCCTCAACATATATGCCAGCCACCCTGGCACCTTCAGGTTTTAGATTCATAAACTTTTTAACTGTTTCAGCCACCCGCGATATTTTTTCGAAGGTGTCAGATACCGTCGTGGGTAGAAAGGTTGTCACACCGTGTTTTGCATAGAAAACGGAAAGCTTCTGAAAATCATCGACCGCTGCGCTCATAATGTCTATCCCAGCTGCACCATGGGTATGGCTGTCTATAAAACCAGGTGCAACAATGGGAAAATGAAAATCACAGTGAACTCTACAGTTTTCAATGTTTTCAACAACACCGTTTTCTATTCTCAGACACATATCTCGATATATCCTCACTGGTGTAAAAAGTTTTCTAAATCTTATTCTCATTGGATCAACCCCTGTACACTGTTTATCAGATCGATAACGCTCTTTATAACAGGTATCATGTCCACAATATTCATCAATGGATTATCTGGGACAAAGACCACGTCACCTGGTGAAAGATTTGGGTTATTTGTGGCTGGTCTACCTTTCAAAGTACCAGACAGATCACACAATATGGGCTCACCCGTTGGACCACCTTTAAAGACATAGACCTTTGATGTTACAGCCCTCGCGGTGAAACCACCACATTTCATTATTGCGTCCAGAACCGTAGAGTACTGGTCTATTTTTACAACTCCTGGTCTTGAAACCTGTCCGAGGACATAGACGACGTTTGCTTCAATAGGTGGTACATATACTATATCTCCCGATCTTACAATTATACTGTTCAGCATCAATGGATTTGACATATCGATCGATTTGCTATCATTCCCTCTCTTTAGAACTATCTGATTATATGAACCCCAACCACTGATGCCACCCGCCAGGGATACAACTTCGAGCAGTGTTAACTCTCTGTCTCCAACATAATAACCGCCTGGTTTGTTGACCATGCCTAAGACGTAGACATAATTCTTCAGGTCTTTTTCAAATATTAAGAAGGCGCCATCGACAAGTTCAAGATCTTTCTTACCAAGTTGAAGATCTTTGATCAACACAGTTGTTGCTTCACCTGTTGGAAAGATTACCTGAACAGACTGTGTTTCAGCAGTTAGACTCACCTTTCCCAATATGTTTGATAGCTTAAATGCTTCACCCTGGGAAAGTTCTATTTTTTTGTTCAAGACAGCGTCTCCAAAGGTAAAGACATAGTGTGGGGTCTTTTCAGTTACGTATATGAAGTCACCATCTTTGAGAACGAATTGAATGTCTTGCGACTGGACCTCTTTTGCACTGAACAGATATCTTTCACCCGATGAATATACGATCACTTGATCTGATACAAATAACTGATCAGCGTCGGTGATCAATCCTCCACACTTTGCTATTGCCTTTTTGAGTGTTGCTTCTTCGTTCACTTCAAAGACAACTTGGCCTGGTATTCTCACCTTACCGAGTATGGTTACTTTGATTGGCTTTTTGATGGTGATCTTGTAGATCTCTCCTGAGTTCAACTGAATGTCCTGATCAAACTGAATCGTCCTTTCCTGATCATTTTCGAGCTTTACGATGTTTTCTATATAAGAGGTCTGAAGATTCACTTTCGATAAAGCTCTCGTTAGAGTGAACTCTTCATCTGTGCTGAAAGAGACAGATGCTGACAGGTCTCCAACAAAATAGACATACCTGCCTTGCCTTGGTATAAAGATCACTGTGCTTTCGTTTTCGAGGTCTGTATCAACAGTTGAGCTGATCACATCTTTTATTTCATACTGTGTAGTTCTCTGTTGCTGTACCAACCGGACAGATTCAAATATTCTGTCATCTACTTGACCTATTTTCTTGATGATTGTCGAAAGTTTTCTTGGTTCTTCTGGTTCAAGAGCCATTCTTCCAGCCACTGAAAGGTTTCCAACAACATATACGTAAAAATCTTCGTACTCTACCCTGATGAGGTCTCCTGTTGTCAAATCGAAGTCCTTGTTCTTTAGATCCTTGGGAGAGATTTCAAATACCTGGGCACTTCGGTAAACCTTTATTGTCCCTCCCTTTTCAACTTGATCAGAGACGTAACCACCAACCTTGGGTAACAGAACACTCATCTTCATTTGTTCCTCTGGTTGAAAATCGACCCTGCCTGGATCTCGTACCTTACCAATGACATATACAAATCTTTCAGGCTTTTTCAAAACATTAATATAACTGCCCACCGTTAAGGGAACGTCGCCATCGCTTAGTAAAAGCGTTGGTGGGTACTCTTTTTGATTACCATTTTGAGTAACGAGGATTTTATCAACGTACTTGATCTCGTTAGCCACTCCGCCTGCTTTTGCTATCAACCTTTTTAGTGTGAGTGGTTCATCTTTCAAAAAATCATATACACCAGGCTTAGCCACAAGGCCAACAATATATGCATACCTTTGTTCGATCTTTGGTACATAGATTTGATCCCCAGGTTTAAGTTCCATATCGGCTATTTTGCCCGTCAAGATTTCGTCCAGATTTATTCTTTGAACCATGCCATTCCTTGTTAAGTAAACATTTTGAGGATCACCGATATCTGTGACAATTCCACCCGCCAAGGAGATTGCAGCAGTCAGTGTGACACCTTTTGTATAGGAGAAGGCTGATGGATTTCTAACAGCCCCAAGGATTTTGATATATCCAAGAAGACTTTTCTGTGGTATGTAAATTATGTCATCTTCGTATACAAGGATATCGGCGTCTAATTTACCTTCATAGAATGAAGAGAGATCAACCAGGAAACTTTCCCTACCACGTATGATTCTTATGCTTTCTAAATCTATCACTTCAATACCCTGTCTTCCAATTTGTTCACCCACGATAGATATTATCTGACTGAGTGTAGTTGGTTTTATACCTATGTTTATTCTTGTACTCACTATACCTTGTACATAAACATATCTTGGTGAGTAAGACACCAAAGAAACACTCACAACAGGATTTGGTATGAGTTTTCTCATTTTTTCGTTAGTGATTTTTTCAAGTTCATTCAGTGTCATTCCATCTACCTTTATTCTTCCAATACCCACATAGGAGATGAATCCATCGCTGTCAACTGTACAATCTCTGGTCATCTCTGCGTATCCGAAAACCTCGATTCTGACTGTATCGCCGACTCTTAATGTGTAGTCGGCAAAAATTAGGGTTACCAGTGAAAACAAGATCGTCAGTAAAAGGATTTTTTTCATCTGATCACCTCGTCTTCTTTCCTGTCCCTTTTTATAATAACACTCAGCTAAAAAATGTGGTAATATTTAAAAAAGCACTACGGAGGTGATCTTAGTGTCGTTCAGGGTAAAAGTAAAGGACGATGGAGAATTTGTTTTTCACCAACCTGTTTGTGTTTCTGAACTTTCGAAGGAGTTGTCCAAAGGGGTTGTTGCTGCTCTTTTCAACGGTCAATTGATTGACCTTAGGTCAAAGATTTGCGAAGACGGTGAGATTGAATTCATAAAGATTGATCACGAACTTGCCCCTCAGGTTTACAGACATACTCTTTCACATATTATGGCACAGGCTGTAATGAAAATATATGGCAAAGATAATGTCCGGCTTGGTATTGGACCAACCATTGAAAATGGATTTTATTATGATTTTGAGATTCTCAATGGGAAGATAACAGAAGAAGATCTGCCAAGAATAGAAGAAGAGATGGAAAGGATTATAAACCAAGACATCAAAATTGAAAGAATCGAAATGAACAAAGATGAGGCAATTTCTTTGATGAAAGGGAAAGGACAGATTTATAAAATAGAACTCTTAGAGGATCTTCAAGAAGATAAGGTCACTCTTTTCAAACAAGGCGATTTTATAGATCTGTGCAGAGGTCCTCATCTACCATCTACTGGTATGGTAAGACATTTTAAGCTGCTTTCCATCTCGGGTGCCTATTGGAGAGGCGATGAAAAAAGATCGATGCTTCAAAGAATTTATGGTACAGCATTCGCCAATAGAGATGAATTGGAGAAATATTTGAACTTTTTAGAAGAAGCTAAGAAAAGGGATCACAGAAAACTTGGCCCGGCACTTGGTATTTTCTTCATTGATTTTGATGTTGCTGCTGGAATGCCGATCTTTATGCCTAATGGAGCTACGATCCTTCAGGAACTAATGCATTTTTCAAGACAGTTACATCGAGAATTTGGTTACGAAGAGGTCATGACTCCACTTGTTATGAGTGAAAAACTTTGGAGAATGTCTGGTCATTGGGATCACTATAAAGAAAACATGTATTTCACCAGTAAGGAAGAACAACAGTTTGCGATCAAACCTATGAACTGTCCGGGACATATTTTGATATACAAGAACAGAACAGTATCCTACAAGGACTTGCCACTGAGATTTTTCGAGTTTGGTAGAGTACACAGATACGAGAGAAGCGGTGTACTACATGGATTGTTCAGGGTCAGGAGTTTTACTCAAGATGATGCCCATATATTCTGTCGAACGGATCAGATAGAACAAGAAATAGCTGGTGTCATAAACTTCGTTCACAGAATTTATTCACCCTTTGGTTTTGAGTACACGGCGGAGCTGAGTACGATGCCTGAGAATCACATGGGAGATGTTGAGACATGGCAAAAGGCTACTGAGGCTTTGAGAAGCGCAATGGATTCTGTTGGTTTGAGATATGTTGTCAAAGAAGGTGAAGGTGCCTTCTATGGGCCGAAGATAGATTTTCATATCAAAGATTCTATAGGTCGTACGTGGCAATGTGCCACTATCCAGCTTGATTTTCTGATGCCTCAGAGATTTGAACTTGTTTACACAGATTACAATGGAGTTTATTGCCAGCCTGTTATGATACACAGGGCAATCTATGGTAGTCTCGAAAGATTCTTGGGCATATTGATCGAACACTATGCAGGTGCATTTCCGACTTGGTTGGCAC
>JBKBIU010000072.1:0-6845 GCA_046294065.1 Pseudothermotoga sp. | reverse complement strand
CTCAAAAATTATGTTGAGATCATGCCAGAACACTTGAATGCAGAAAGAAATTGGATCGAAACCGATCGGCAACTTGAAAGAAAGGCAACCGTTGCAGAGGTCTTTGACAACACCTGCGTAACACAGTTCTATCAACTGTTGATGCTCGGTATGCTCAGAAGGTTGATCGGTGAGATTCTCAACATTCACAGCGATGAGAAGTTATTTGAGACCAAAGAAAAGATTGACAAACAATTTGAAGAAAAGGTAGACTATCTTAAAAAGAATCTCAATTACAAAGCCATCCCTATAAAAGATTTGGTTGCCATACAGTTGTTGGCAGGGTTGAAAACTGCTGAATATGTGCAATTCTTGTAGGAGGTAATAAGAGTTTGAAAAGATATTTGATAGTACGTCTACTTGAGTTAATACCTATATTTTTTCTCATTTCATTGATCATTTTCATCATTTTGAATGCAATGCCAGGTGATCCATTGTTGACGAGTCGTTTGGAAAACCCTCGAGCACTTCTGAGAGATCCAGCTAAGATCGCCGAATTGAGGAAATACTATCATTTGGACGATCCACTGATAGTTAGGTATGGTTTTTGGCTTGCCAGTTTTCTAAAAGGCGACCTTGGTTTTTCCTCTATGTATAAACAACCTGTACTGGGTATTATCCTCAAAAGACTTCCAAATACACTCACTTTAACGATAACTGCATGGCTTATAGGACTTGTGGTGGCTTTTCCAATAGGCATTTATTCTGCTGTAAAAAAGTACTCATTTTTTGATTATTTTTTCACTGTTCTTGCCTTTATCGGTATCTCTTTACCAACCTTTTGGTTTGCCTTGATGGCGATAATATTGTTTTCTGTGGTCCTTGGTTGGTTTCCTATCTCTGGCGTTCAAACCTATGGCGTTACGGGTACGTGGAACATCTTTGTGGACAGAATCAAACACCTTACCTTACCAGCGTTGGTCCTTGGGTTGGTTCAGGTTGCATACTGGGTAAGATACATCAGAACATCGCTCTTAGAGGTACTTGACCAAGATTACATAAGAACAGCATATTCAAAAGGTGCGCAGGAAAGAAGAGTGATCCTAAAACATGCTTTGAGAAATGCCATGATACCCATAATCACCATTATTGCACTCGATATACCCTATTTCTTTGGTGGAGCTTTGATCGTTGAAACAGTTTTTTCATGGCCCGGCATGGGAAGGTTGATGTATGAAGCTGTTTTGGCCAGTGACTACAATCTAGCAATAAACTGTCTGATGTTCATCGCCGTTATTACCTTGCTGTCGAACTTGCTTGCAGATGTCCTGTATGCTTTGGTGGATCCCAGGATAAGACTTGGTGCGAAGGCGGTGTGAGAAGATGCTCTTTATGAAAAAAAAGATCGAACAATTACAAGACAATGCAGTCATACCGATTGGTACTTACTGGCAACTTGTGAGAAAAAGATTTTTGAAGCATCGCTTAGCACTCGTTGGATTGATCATCCTTGTTTTTGTAGCTTTACTCAGCTTTCTTGGACCATTTTTTGTAAAAACGACCTATGATGAATTCGATCTTAGTGCGATCTTTGCGCCGCCTTTTTCTGAAGGTCATCTTTTTGGTGCCGATGAACTTGGTAGGGATGTCCTTGTGAGAATTATGTATGGTGGACGTATTTCTCTGTTCGTAGGTTTTGTGTCTTCTTTGATCACAACGGCAATAGGATTGCTGGTTGGTCTGATCTCGGGATATTTTGGTGGTATCGTCGATAGATTACTCATGAGATTTGTCGATATCATGCTTTCAATACCACTTTTTCCAATATTACTCATACTGACAATGGTCTTTGGATCGGGGTTGACAAATACTATACTTGTCTTGTCCGTTTTTGGCTGGATGGGAGTATCGCGTCTTGTAAGAGGTGTTGTACTATCAATAAGAGAAAACGAGTACATAATGGCGGCACGTGTGCTTGGTACAAACAAAATAAAGGTTCTATTCAAACACATCTTGCCAAACGCCATGCCCATAACTATCGTTTCAATGACACTCAATCTTTCCTATGCTATACTCTCAGAGTCTTCTTTGAGTTATCTTGGACTTGGGATACAACCTCCAACACCATCTTGGGGTAACATGCTTCAAAGATCGATGAACTACATTCTTTCCACCGGTCATTCAAACATAGTACCGTGGTGGCTCGTCTTCTTTCCCGGTTTCATGATCTTCATAACGGTCCTGAGCGTTAACTTTTTGGGAGACGGACTTCGTGACGCCCTTGATCCGAAATTTGTCAGTGAAGCTTGAGGTGATTCAATGCTTTTAAAAGTAGAAAACCTCAAAGTTGGTTTCAAAACAAATATGGGAAGAATAGTTCCTATAGATGACGTCTCTTTCGAGGTGGACAATGGCGAAATACTCGGTATTGTCGGTGAATCTGGTTGTGGTAAGACTGTCACAGCGTACGCAATCACAAGGCTCTTACCAAAGAATGCCTTTGTGTCACAAGATTCCCACATATGGTTCAGCAATATCGATCTTGTAAATCTACCAAAAGAGAAACTATATGAGATTCGAGGTAAAGAGATCTCAATGATCTTTCAAGAACCCATGTCCTCCTTGAACCCCGTTTACACCGTTGGTTGGCAGATAGAGGAAGTCTACGAACTTCACGAAAAGATCAGCAAAGAAGAGAGAAAAAGCAAAGCCATACAGATGTTGGCGGCTGTGAAAATACCAGAGCCAGATAGAAGGTACTATCATTATCCAAACCAACTCTCTGGAGGGATGAGACAGCGTGTAATGATCGCTATGGCTTTGGCATGTAATCCAAAACTTTTGATCGCAGACGAACCAACCACAGCGCTCGATGTCACCATCCAAGCTCAGGTACTCAAGCTGATGCTCGATCTCAAGGAAAGATTCAATACGGCTGTCTTGCTTATAACGCACAATCTTGCCGTCGTTGCTGAGATGTGTGACAGAGTCGTTATCATGTACGCAGGTCAGGTGATAGAAAAAGCAAAGGTTCACGAAATCTTTGAAAATTCCTTGCATCCATACACAAAAGCATTGCTCAATTCTGTTCCCAAGATTCACAAAGATGAAGTACGTAAGGAGAGACTGGCTTCCATAGAGGGGGTCGTGCCGCATCCTGCAAGGTATCCAGTCGGCTGTAGATTTCATCCAAGATGCCCTTTCAAAATGGAAATTTGTTCACAACAAAAGCCACAAAATGTTTTTGTTAAGCCAGATCATATGGTTAAATGCTGGCTTTATAGCGAGGGAAGCTTGAATGGAAAAGATTCTTGAACTTGAGAATGTGAGTAAATGGTTTCCTGTCAAAAAAGGTTGGGGCAAAAGATCATACTTGAAGGCTGTCGATAGTGTCTCTTTTGATATCAAACGTGGCGAGACCTTTGGCCTTGTTGGTGAATCGGGCTGTGGTAAGACTACCCTTGGTAGGGTCATCGTCAGACTCTATCAGCCTACTCAAGGCAAGGTGGTTTTTCATGATAAAGTTAATTCTGTTGACCTTTTCTCCCTTAATGAGAAAGCTTTTCAAAAGTATCGCAAAAAGATACAAATGATCTTTCAAGATCCTTACAGTTCACTCAATCCCAGGTTGACGGTGTTACAAATAGTTACAGAGGGATTGTCATCGGCGAATTTATCATTCACTGAAAAGAGAAGATTGGCATCACAAGTCTTGGAAAGTGTTGGCTTGAGAAAAGAGTATCTTTACAGATATCCTCATGAATTTTCTGGTGGTCAAAGGCAGAGAATTGGTATAGCCCGAGCGCTTGTGATGCAACCAGAACTGTTGATCTGTGATGAGCCAGTCTCTGCACTCGATGTTTCTGTTCAAGCCCAGGTGATCAACCTATTGATCTCTCTCAAGGAGCAGTACAATCTGACCTATATCTTCATTGCTCATGATTTGGCGGTTGTTAAGTATATAAGTGACAGAATAGCCGTCATGTACCTTGGTAAAGTAGCAGAACTTTCAGATTCAAGAGAACTTTTTAGCCGACCGTTGCATCCCTATACCCAAGCCTTGATTGAATCTGTTCCTGTCGCAGATCCAAAAATGAGAAAACTTGGAAAGATCCAGCCAATTCAAGGTGAGATCACATCGCCCATAGACCCACCTCAGGCATGTTTGTTTGCCTCCAGGTGCCCATATGCTATGAAAAAATGTAACGAGAATGTACCTGAATTAAGAGCCGTTGAGGGCTCACACCAGGTTGCTTGTTTTTTGTATTATTGACTCTACTTGGTGTGCAACCTCGAACAAGAAAGTCTCGTTCCAGGCATCTGAAACCAATTGAATGCCAACGGGGAGATCATTTATTTTCCCAACAGGTATTGAAATAGCCGGAATGCCAGATATATTAAAAGGTGCAGTGAATCTTGTAAGTTTTCTTGCCATTTCCACGGCACCTTCGCCAGAGATGGGCGGAGCCGTTATGGGAACCGTTGGAAGCAACAAGATGTCGTTTTTTTGGAATAATTCTTTGAATCTGTGTTTGACAATACTCTGTGTATACCTAGCCCAAGCATAATCGCTACCACTTGTTTGTAAGCCCTCGGTGAGTCTTTGTCTCACATCTTCGGAAAACCACTCTGCTTTCTCTTTTAACCTCTGTCTATGAAAGGTTGCAGCTTCAGTTTGAGTCATCAAACCATTTGCCGCTGCAGCTTCTTTTAGCCAATCCATATTCTGTGTTTTCACAACAACGCCAGATTTTTCAAACAGTTTTACGATGGTTTCTAACCTCTCCAAAATCTGAGGGTCGGCTTTTTCCACAAATTCTCCTGTTGCTTTGATTATTTTCAAACCACTCAAAGAACTCTCAAAGTTTGGAGATCTTGTCTTCTTATGACTTAAAGAGAATGGATCCTTTGAGTCATAACCTTCTATGGCTTCTAAGACGATCCATGCGTCTTTCACACAGCGTGTTATTGGCCCCACGTGATCCAAATGCCATGCAAGCGGTATCACACCTTTAACACTCACCCGAGCATATGTTGGTTTCAAACCCACAACACCACAGAGTGCCGAAGGAATTCTTATAGATCCACCTGTATCGGTTCCAATCGCCGCGAGCACCATACCTGTTGCAACGGCAACGGCTGAGCCGCCAGAGGAGCCACCAGATATCTTTGAAGGATCATAGGGATTCTTGCATGCACCAAAATGAATGTTGTTGTTTGTCACACCAAGTGCTATCTCATGCATATTTGTTTTGCCCACGATTATGGCACCGGCTTTCCTTAGTTTCTTAACAATGGTTGCATCTTCACTGGGAACGAAATCCTTCCAAAAAAGACTTCCAGCAGTCGTTTTGACGCCCTTAGTATAAATAAGATCCTTCAGAGCCACTGGTATTCCAAAAAGTTGTGGTAACTTTTCTGTGTTTGCGGTCTTTAAAATTTGGTCTTGTTCCTCTGCCTCTTCCATTGCTTGGTCGATTCTTAGAGTTATAAAGGCGTTTAAATCTTTGTGCTGTTCCATTTTCTCTATACATTGCTTCAAAATCTTGGTTGGGGTTGTTTTCTTTTCTCTCAAAAGTTTTTGTGCTTCGTAGATATACATGTCATCACTTCCTTGCAATCATCTTTGGGCCCTCTTGAATGAACTTACCCCTGAATTTTTCTTCTTTCAACATCAAATGGCTGTCAAGATCACAGAAGTCAAAGGCACCTGTCCCAAAGGCAAAATGAACGCTCTGGTTTATTCCCACACTCGATTCTCCCATACACCCGATCATCAACTTCATATTTGCACTCTTTACAAGCTCGACTATGGAAATTGCATCGCTTACACCTGATTTCATGAGTTTTATATTCACATAGTCAACGGCTTCTTCCTTTATCAATCTCAAGACATCGAACTTCGTCTTTGCCGATTCATCTGCAGCAACGGGAAAAGGCACATTGAATCTGACGAATCTGAGTCCGTCGATATCGCTCATGTAAACAGGTTGTTCAAAGACGGCTATATCGATTCCAGCTTGATAAACCTGATTGGCAAATTCAACTGCTTGCTTTGGGGTATAGCCCATATTTGCATCAACTATGTATTTGGCGCCTTTACTGACCTTATAAATTTCATACATTGCTTGGATATCTTCTTTCAGATCTTCCCCCACCTTTATCTTGATCGTTTTGAAACCAGCTTCAAAGATCTTTTTTGCATCGGCTACCCTGTTTTCTAAGGTGTCTATGCCGACGGTCTTGTCTGTTTCTATTTGTTTCGTAGCTCCGCCGAGTAGCTCATACACCTCTAAATCTCTTTCTTGGCTCAGTGCATCTAAAATTGCATACTGAGTAGCTGCTTTTAGACTCGGTGTAGCAAGGAGTTTGTCTGTAACTTGGAAGATCTTCCTGTATTCTGTTACATCCATACCTGCGAGTATATCTTTGACAAAACTCTCAAGTGCCATGATCATCTCTGGCTTTTCTCCGTTGACTCTGAAGGATGGTGAAGCCTCCCCGTAACCTTCCACACCATTTTCTAACATCACCTTTACCTCGATGTTTGTAGCATAAGATGCGATACTGCCAGTTATGTGAAAAGGTTTCTCATATTCATAAGTCTTCATAGAAAATTGGATGTCTTTGATCTTACTCATTCATATTCCTCCTTCAAATTTGTTCAAAGGATATTACCTCAATCTTACTGTGTAACTTCACCTTTCTATCCTTTGTTTCAGCTTCTCCTGTTTGGTTGTCCGTCGGATCTTCTCTATAGAACAGGGTCTTTGGTTCAAAATCTTTCATGAAATCTGAGTTTGCTACCATTCTAAAACCATCAAGGTTTCCAAAATAAAATCTTCGATATCTCTCATTGTCCCTCC
>JBKBIU010000071.1:0-6901 GCA_046294065.1 Pseudothermotoga sp. | reverse complement strand
CCTCTGTCTGCAATTTGTGCTACACTTCCAAGTGTTGTAGGGGCACTGCCATCTGGATAGGCTATGAAGAACATTTCGATCTCTGGTCTATCTTTGAGTTTGGGTTTTAAATCTTTCTCCATTAAATCTTTGTATTCTCCAGTTTTTAGCGCGTTTATGACAACATTTCTTTCTGCAAAGGTTTTTATTTCTTTCACAAGTCCATTTAACCACTCATCTACGATATCTGATGCTTTAGCTGCAATTTCATGTGCCATTTGTTCGACGTTCGACGTAACTGTCTTACTGACCTGAAAATAGGTGATGAAGGCCACACCAGCAACGATTGCAATGATTGGTAATAAAATAAGTATGAGCATTTTGCTTCGCAATGTTCTCACAGAAATCCTCCTTTTGCCCTGATGGTCTGAATGTTTTAAAATGTTGTGCCAACTGGATCGTAAGTAGTTAGCAACGCTTATTCATGATAGAGGATTACTTTTGCGGCAAGGTTATGAAAGGTTTTATAAAGGGGGCTAGCAGTCTTAAATGCATATTTCAACGTGGGTTGACAACAGTTGTTATTATATCAATCTTTGACTTTTGTGAAGAAAAATATTAAGAACTCTCTTTTTTGAGAGACCAGATTATATAAATTCAGGACGACTAATCTGCAAATTTGTCTTGATACAATTGAACTCTTGCACATGATAGGTTATGCTTTTTTGCATAGTACATCGCTGAATCGGCACTTCTTATGAGTTGATCTATGTCTTCACCATCAGTTGGGTATTCTGCTATACCTACGTTAACTGAGATATGAAAACTTTTGCTGGAAATTTCAACTGGCTCTTCGACCGATTTGATTATACGGTGTACAAAGTGCTCAGCCTCAGTCGCTGAACAGTTATACAGTATGATGACAAATTCATCCCCGCCAAATCTTGAAACAAGGTCGCTACTCCTGATTATTTTTTCAAGTCTACTCCCTATTATTTTTAGTACTTCATCCCCAATTTGGTGGCCATGTTCATCGTTGATTTTCTTAAATTTGCACAAGTCCATGAACAAGACACAGTTTTTTTTACCCTCTCTCTTTGCCAATGAGAGCATTTTTTCACTGAATTCTTCGAACATCCTCCTGTTTGGAAGACCAGTGAGAGCATCATGAGAGGAGAGATATTGCATCAGTTCTTGTTGTTCCTTGAGTTGTTTTTCAAGGTTTATTCTATGCAAAACTATTGCAAGATGGTTTGCAAAAAGCCTTGCGAGTTCTATTGAGTTACCTCTAAAGGCATCTGCTTTTTCAAAATTGTCCAAATTGAACAGGAGCATGATCTGTGATTCTATCTTCACAGGTACTATGAGAGTAGATTTGATTTCATCTATCCTGCCATACTTTTTGAAGATCTCGAGTCTATCCTGTGGCATATTTGATTCGTCGTATTGCTTCAAATCTGTTCTAATGAAAAATTCACCGGCCGTCCACTGAGAAATCTCTTGAATGGTGAATGAAATCTTTGAAAGTTCTTCTAGATCATACCCAAATGCTGCCACGTATTTGTACCTTTCATTTTCTTTCACAAGGACAGTGCCACCTTGGGCACCAGGGACAATTTCTATTGCCTTTTCAAGGAGAGCTTGATAAGGTTGTTTAATTTTGCCCTGAAGGTATTTTCCAGTTAAATCTAAAATGATTTCTAAAGCCTTTCTTTCTGTTTCTGTTTCTTTCCACAACCTTCTTTCTACCGAGTATTTCGTCATGGTGTTGTTCCATATGGAATAAAGTAAGACGATGAATGCTATCAAGGTTGCATTTAGAAGTGAGAATATATCAAGGTTTGAAGATGTGCGTTCGTACTTTAAGCCAGGTACGAAATCTTTTCCTGTTTTACCGATTTTGATATTTCTGATGCCGAGTGAACGGAGTATTTCTTGAGGGTCTATAAGTGCCAGAACCACTCTATCCAAAACATAGAGATTCAGATCTTCATTGTAAACATTGAATTTGATCGATAGACTCCCATCGAGTGGTTCTATCTCATACAGTTTGTTGCTATGCTGATTTGCATTCAAGATTTTGAGCTCCTTGATTTCGGGGAATTCTTGCTGAATGTTCACAAAGAGTTTTTCTATGGATTTTACATCATCCTGGAAAAACAATTTGAAGGTAGAATCGCGCTGGAAATACATAGCACTTACATATTTTGCTGTCTGTTCAACTTTTGTTAGGAAGGCTGTCTTTGCTAACTGGAGACTGTGTTCAAACTTTTGATGATTCAAAAGGGCAAATATACTGAGAATAGCGCAGAAAACAATGATGAACAATGAGATCTGTCTTATCATCGAAACACTCCCGTATGAAATTCATCGAGAGTAATATAACACGTTTTATGAATATTGTTACGCCTTGTCTTGGTTTTTATTTTGCAACTGATTGATATAAAATTAGAACTGAGGTGATTTGATGAAAAACTTTGTCCTGGTGGTATTGTGTTTTACAGTCGTTGCTTTTTCGCTAAATATTCTTATCCCAGCAGGCCCAACCGTTGTGGGTGTTGCTGCTTTGCTCGAAGGAAAGGTAAGTTCAGAGGTACCACTGAAAATTGATTTTTGGCGAACACTCGATCAAGTGAGTGCACAGATAGCTGCTAAGTCAGTTGATGTAGTGGTTCTACCAGTTTCCATTGGAACGACTTTCTATTTGAAGAAAACAGATTTGAGACTTGCTGCTGTAACTCTTTGGAGCGGCTTTTATTTAGTTGCAAGGGATGTCAAGATCGATTCTGTTGAAGATCTTAAGAGTCAAGAGATCTACACGCCTCAAGGAAGGGGTCAGACAGGTGATGTTCTAACAAGGTTCTTGATAGATAAATACAATCTCTCAAACACTTCGATAAAGTACGCGGTTCAAAACGAAATCGTTGCCCTCATGAGTGCTGGAAAGGTAAAGATTGCTGTTCTTCCAGAACCTTTTGTCACGCTTGCATTGAAAAATGCATCTGCGTCGATAGTGTTCGATTTACAACAAGTTTGGTCCGATTTAACGGGTAAGCCAGCTCGGATTCCAATTACAGGTGTTTTCGTAAGGGGAGAGTTGGTCCAAGAACCACAACAGATCATGAGAGCACTTGATGCAATCAAAAGATCGATTGATTATGCCGTGAAGAACCCCGATGAAGTGTCGCAACTCTCTGCAAAATACCTTGGTGGTATGAATCCACAAATCATAGCAGAGTCTTTGAAAAGATCAATCTACGAGTACCAATCTGCTAAAGAAGAGAAAGAGAATATCTTGTTCTACCTGAGTATAGTTAGCCAGATCGAGCCTGAGGCTGTTCCTGAGCTTCCAAATGATGATTTCTTCGCGTTCTAAATGGTTTTTGTTTGGTATAGTTTTCCTAATATGTCTTTGGTATACGGTATCTTTTCTTGTTGGATCTTCTTTAATATTTCCAAGTCCAAAGCTTGTCTTTGCCCAGATCTTTGAAGTTACAAAGACTGGGCAATTATTCCTTTATCTGTGGCAAACATTTTGCAAGGCCTTCCTTGGATTGCTACTTGCTTTGTTAGTAGGCTTGTTCGTTGGTTTTATAGTAGGTCTATCGCAAAAACTGTACGAATTGTTTCGACCAATTCTAATGATTATTCGATCAGTCCCAATTGTTTCGTGGTTGAGTACGGTGATACTTCTCTGGGGCATAGGGTGGAAAGGAGTTGTCTTCATAGTCTTTATGACCTTATTGCCCACGGTAATTTTTAACACTGCAGAAGGTGTGAGATCTGTTGATGTGAGGCTTCTCGAAATGGCAAAGATTTATTCAGTTCCAAGAAAAAGGATCTTTCAAAAAATATATCTTGGTTCTGTTCTTCCTTTTTTACTTTCAGCAATAAATGTCAGTATTGGCACGATGTGGAAGGCAGCTATTGTTTCAGAGTATCTCATTGGTGATAGTGGCCTTGGACTTCAAATCTTTCAGTCAAAGTTTTACATAGATACTCCAAGGGTTTTTGCTTTCACGCTCAGTGCAGTCATATCTGGGTTAGTCTTTGAATTGATTTTTTCTTGGCTTTGGGAGAGATATTTTGGTGAAAAGGTGATTGAACTACTTGATGTTTGCAAAGATTTTGGGAAGTTGAGAGTCCTGAAAAATGTCAATCTGACTTTGTATGAGAGTCAGCCAATAGCAATAGTTGGAAGATCGGGCTGTGGGAAGACGACCTTATTGAGGATTATTGCAGATCTTGACAGTCCAACTGCTGGCGAAGTTAGGAGAAATTTTGACAACATAGGCTATGTTTTTCAAGAAGATCGTTTGATACCTTGGTGCAGTACCATGGAGAATTTACTTTTTGTTTGTGAAGAAATGAATGAGGTGATTGATACGTTGAGATTAGTAGGGCTCGAGGAATTCAAAGACTATAAACCAAGAAAACTGAGCGGCGGCATGAGACAGCGGGTGAATTTGGCACGTGCTTTGGTAAAGAAGCCTGATTTACTGCTTTTTGACGAGCCCTTTCAAAGTTTGGATCTTGTTACCAAGTCAAAATTGATAACAGATATTAGACAAATCTTGAAAGAAATGAATTCAACCTATATAGTTGTAACACACGACATAAGAGAGGCTGCTTGTTTGGCTCAGAAGATATACGTTCTTGCGGGACGCCCTGCGACGATAGTTGGACAAGTAGACCTGGACAGAATGGTCACAGATTTGTTTGACCCCCAAATACTCAAGATAGAAGAAAAGACTGCCTTCTTACAGCAGAATTCTTGACGAAGTTATCATAAAGAGCCCTGTTCTATGAAATGAATGGGAAAGCCATCGACTGTGTGCTAGTTTTTCCTAATCTTTGGTTTCAGTGGCTGTATAATCGTTGCTGGAGGTATTGGCTTGCTCAGAAATAGTCTGAATTATATGTTGTTTCTGTCTGTACTGAGCATCTTAAAAATTTTCATTTTCTATCTTACCGTGCCAGGTATTTTCAAGCTTTCAACGGTTTTAGGTACGGTAGGCTGGGTTTTTCTATTATTTTTTTTATTCATATTTGTTGTCAAAGAATGGGGTTTTGGACTGTACTGCATATTGTGTGCAGCTCTTTTTGCAGATTTTCTGTATTTTCAGAATTTCGGGACCTTGCCATCTGTAAAACAACTTATCATGTTGCCACAGGTAGGAAAACTCGGAGCAAATATAAAATATTTCACCAACTTTTTCTCATTGTTGTTTATTGCTGATCTAATACCACTTGGTGTATTCGATAGAAAAAGATATCTATCCATCAAAGGGACAGTTCATGAAACGCCAAGATGGGTTTTCTTCACTGTGGTGCTTTGTGGAATCTTTGCCACCACTCCTCTGGTAGCTGAAAAGCTCAAACCAGGTCAGGTTTTTAACAGATACGGTCTTCCTGCATACCATGCCTATGATATAGCCAATCTGTTCACAAAGTCAAAACAGGAAACTCTGACCGCCGCACAAATAGATTCTCAGAAAACTACAAAGGCAAGATACTGGGCGATCGGCGCGAACAGGAACATCATAGTTGTACAGCTTGAGTCCTTTCAGAATTTCTTGATAGATATGAAATACAATGACCAAGAAGTTACTCCCAACTTAAACAGATTACTTCACAGAGATTCTATCTACTTCAGCAATTACTATCAACAGACAGGCGCAGGTAACACAGCCGATGCTGAGTTTGTGTCTCTTGTTTCGTTGCATGTTCCTGGGGATGAAGTAGCTTATGAGAAATACGATGGCATAAATTTCTATGCCCTTCCCAGGATTCTAAAAGGCAAAGGTTTTCACACAGTTGCCATGCATGGCAATGTGGGTTGGTTTTGGAATCGAGAGAGAATCTATCCACGACTTGGTTTTGAAGAATTCATAAGTTTGGAGGACTTCAAACAAGATTTAGTCTTTGGTATGGGATTGAATGATCTTTCCTTTTTTGAGCAGGCTGTTGATATTTTAAAAGATTACCCACAACCATTCTTTTCTTTTTTAGTGACTATCTCGAGTCATACACCCTTCATAATTCCGGATCAGCTCAAAAGCTTAGAGCTGTTGCCAGAAGATCAAAACACGATTTTTGGTAATTATCTTGAGGCTGTGCATTATGCGGACTACGCACTTGGCAAATTTATTGAGAAACTGCAGGAGACAGGACTATATGAGAAATCCGTCATAATACTCTATGGCGATCACGCTGGGTTATACCCTTTCAACAAAGAGGCGAAAAATGCTCTCACAAGATTTTTCAATGCAGATTATAAGTACAAAGATGCCTTGAATGTACCGTTGGTTGTCCACATACCAGGTTCAAAGATCAGAGAAGAGATAAAAACGGTGGGTGGGCAGATAGATTTTCTGCCAACAGTGCTAAATATATTTGGCATACATGATGAAAGAGTGGTAACACTCGGCAAAGATTTGATTAATTCAAAAAATGGTTTTGCAGCTTTGAGATATCACTTGCCGGATGGGTCATTTCTTGATGACAGGAGGTACTTTGAAGTTTCGAGTGACGGCATCATTCAAAACAGCACGGGTTTCGATTTTGTTGAAGATCATACCCTGCCATATTACGAATGTCTTGATGGCTATAAAATTGCTATCAAACAAATAGAAAGTTCCAAGCATATACTCAATTCTTATACAGAAAAGATTACAGTGTCGCCAAAGTGACCTCTGAAAACAGATCTTCTTGCCAAAGTTATCCTGTCAAAACCCGAGCTTAACATAGAAGAAAGACAAAAATTTGTAGAATATGCGTTGGTGTTGTTGTGAGCATACCTTTGGCAGTCATCTTGGTTGTGTTTGTTCTCATAGCGATTAGAAGAGTAGGAAAAATAACTTTCAAGATATGGCAGGTCATGACCTCTGCAGCTTTCTTTTTGATACTGACCAAACAAATC
>JBKBIU010000359.1:0-1501 GCA_046294065.1 Pseudothermotoga sp. | reverse complement strand
TTGTTTCAAGAACCGAACCAACGTTCTTCAGTTCACCTTTCAGATAGGCATATATACAGTTTGCAAAGTGATAGTTCATTATTCCATCAACCATGTTCCAACCTGCGGGATAACTCCATATCTCACTCACAATGTAACTCTCTGAAGATATTTCCTTTGCCTTGGCGGTTATCACACTGTTGTTGACAGGTCCCAAGTCATGGCCACAATCCAGTCTCCAACCGTCGACACCCATTGTCATATAGTGCTCTATGACGCGAAGTACATAATCTCGTACGAAAGTATTCTCCAAATCGATCTGGGGCATGGACTTTGAGCCATACCAACCGACATAGCCATCCTTGAAAAAGGTGAAAAGACTGATGGCTTCCCTTTTCCCATTGATGGCATCGATAAACCATGGATGTTGTGAGCTAACGTGGTTGAAGACACCATCCAAGATCAGTCTTATCTTGTTTCTCTTGCATTCCTTTAGCAGTTTTTTAAAGATTGCCTTTGTTCCAAATTGTGGATCGATTTTGAAATGATCCACTGTGTCGTATTTGTGGTTCGAAGGGGAAAGAAAGATGGGGTTAAGATAGATACAGTTCACACCCAGAGCTTTTATGTAGTTGAGTTTCTCAGTGATGCCCCATAGATCTCCACCGTAGAAAACTTTGCAATGACTGTTGTCCTCAGTGGCTTTGGGTGGAATGTCCCAACTTTCTATCTGCCCACCTCTTTGCTCGTAAAGTTTCCTTTTGTTTCCCACCTTCAAACCTTTGCCTATGTGGAACCTATCTGGAAAGATCTGGTAGATTACCGTGTCGTAAACCCACGACGGAAGTGGATACAAACTTTTCACCTCTTTAACAAATTGGGTTTTCTAAATGATTGTAACCTAAATCGTTCGTCAAAATTCTGTTTTTGGGGATGCTTTCAGAGTGAGGGTTGCTTAGGATGAAGATAAGGCTTTAAATCTGAGAAATTAGGAGATAAAAAGACTATATCTTTTTGAATTTCCAGGTCCCATCGAAGATCATTATGTATTTGTAACCTATGTTTTTGAGTATCTCTATTGCCTCCTTTATTCCCATTCCAATGTTATTAGTATCGTGGGCATCAGATCCCAGGGTGACCATTTCACCGCCACAGCTTTTGTATAAATTTAAGATCTCAATATCTGGGTTCGGTTCACCGTAAATACTGATTGCACGGGTGTTGAGCTCTAAGAACTTGCCCTTTTGAACCAAATACTTAAAAATTTCGCGCAACAGGTCGTAGGTATCCTTGGAAAAGGCTTCCTTCTCTTTATGGTATCTTCTTGGAAAATCCAAATGGGCAAGACTGTGGAAAAGATCGATTTTGCGGATCAAACTGTTTAATCTTTCAAGGTATTTTACGTAGCTCTGCTGGTCCAGGGGTTCATCCAAATCATGATGGGAAAGTAGGACAAAATCAAATTGGGTCAGGTCAAGGTTTATGGGAGTAACACCATCCCAGCCCAGCTCTACGCCAACCA
>JBKBIU010000358.1:0-1522 GCA_046294065.1 Pseudothermotoga sp. | reverse complement strand
AGAAGTGCAGAAAGATCACTCCGCCATATTTTGAAGTTAGTGGTACATCGGTCAAATGCTTTCTTTATGAATAATTCCAGAAAGGGGGATCATCGTGGACCTGTACAGAGATTCATCTCTACCGCCAAAGTTAAGGGCAAAAGACCTATTGTCCAAGATGACGCTGGATGAAAAAATAGCTCAGCTTGGATCCATTTGGAGTTACGAACTGCTCACTGAGGACGGAAAACTCTCTTCACAGAAAGCAAATTTGCTTTTGAAACACGGAATTGGACAGATTACACGCCCAGGTGGTGCAACAAACTACGAACCAGCAGAGGTGGCAAAGTTGGTCAATGAAATTCAAAAGTTCTTGGTGGAAAACACTCGCCTTGGCATTCCTGCGATGATGCACGAAGAATGCTTGGCAGGGTATATGGGTTTGGGCGCAGCGATCTTCCCACAACCAATAGGGATGGCAAGCACCTGGGATCCAGAACTAATCCAAAGAGTCACATCTGCCATCAGGGAAGATCTTAGAAAACTTGGTATCACTCAAGGTCTTGCACCAGTTTTGGACGTGGCAAGGGATCCAAGATGGGGTAGAACGGAAGAGACATTTGGAGAATCTCCCTACCTTGTTGCAAAGATGGGAGTAGCCTATGTAAAAGGTTTACAAGGTGAAGATGCCAACAAAAAGGTTGCAGCAACACCAAAACACTTTGCCGGCTACAGTGCGTCTGAAGGCGGCAAGAACTGGGCACCGACGAACATTCCACCAAGAGAATTGAGAGAAGTTTTCCTGTACCCCTTTGAAGCAGCTGTAAAGGAAGCAAACGCATTATCGATTATGAATTCCTACAGTGAAATCGATGGAATTCCCTGCGCTTCCTCTCGAGAACTTCTGACCGATATTTTGAGAAAACAGTGGGGCTTTGAAGGCATAGTGGTTTCAGATTACTTTGCCATAGACATGATCAGAGGCTATCACAAAATTGCAAATGACAAAGCCCAAGCGGCAAAATACGCCTTGGAGGCAGGAATAGACGTAGAACTACCAAAAACAGATTGTTACTTGCATCTGAAAGATCTGGTTGAAAAGGGAATTATCAGTGAGAGGTTGATAGATGAAGCCGTTCTGAGAGTCTTAACTATGAAATTCATGCTTGGCCTTTTTGAGAATCCTTACGCAGAGACAGAAGGTCATCTTTCCAACCACAGAGAGATTGCCTTAGAGGTAGCAAGAAAATCGGTAGTTTTGCTCAAGAACAATGGAGTTCTGCCTTTGAAAAGAGATACTAAAATAGCTTTGGTAGGACCTACTGCAAATGAAGTAAGAAATCTGCTGGGCGATTACTCCTATTTAGTACATATCAAAACACTCCTGGCGAATGTAAATCAAACCTTCGATGCTCCAAAGTTCAATCTGAAAAGGGTTGAGGAGCTCGTTGAGGAGCATCTGAAAAGAATACCAAGCATACTTGCTGAATTTGCTAAGAGGGCTGAAAAAGTCTACTACGCAAGAGGTTGTGATGTAACCGAT
>JBKBIU010000070.1:0-7101 GCA_046294065.1 Pseudothermotoga sp. | reverse complement strand
CCGTGAAGGGGAGTAGTGGCCGTGTGGCGCGGCCCGCGGTCGTGTCATACCGATTGGGATGGCACGATGTCGCTGAACCGAAGCACGAGGGTAAACCTCTGTGTGCATCCGCTTGAGGATGTCCCTCAATTCATTGAGGGGAGGACGTCACAAGGCCAAATTAAAAAGAAAACTCCAGCAGGAAGGGCCTGCTGGAGTTTATTATGCGGGAGAAACAGCTCACCACCAACGTCTAAGTCTGACTATGAGTTGTTTACTGGTGTTGATTTCATCATAAATACTTCTAAGCTTATTCACATCAACGGTGCCATTATAGACTATTGTTACTGTAGCTGCACCATTAGCATCCCAAGTAACGGTGGTGAAGTCAAAGTCTGCAGGTATAGAGCTTAGGTATCCCGAAAGACTAGTCCACGTAGATGGTAGAGTTCTTTCGATGTTCACATAGCTTTCGATGGCACTTTTGATGTTTCTGAAATTACTTGCCACCTGCGTTGCCTTTGCTTGCGAGACGGCATTCAATGCAATAGGCGTCACAATAGCCATCAGAGCTGCTATTACTGCCAGAACTATTAACAGTTCGATCAAGGTAAAACCTTTCCTCATAGTAATCCCTCCTTCTATAATTAATTTTATACCACTTTTTAAAAAAATCAACACTTTATCTTAGTTAAATCAGATTATTTTACCAAATTCATTCCTGATATCAAAGCAACTTGAATTGGAGAGGCTTTGTGTTCTCTAAATTCTACAAATTTGTTATTGATCATAATAATTTTGATTTCTTGAATATACTTTTCACGTCTTTGTGAGTAATATAATAGACCATCCTCGATGGGTTTTCTGATCTTGCCAGCCCTTATAGCCCTGAACTCTTTGTAAAAGGGCGATACATTCAAGTTGTAAGCATAGCTTCTCACAGAACTGAGTAGATCTCGAAACCTTCTCACTTCGTATATTTCATCCTCGGGACGTTCTCTTGGTACGATTCCGTTACCGGGGCTGAAGGTCCATTCTCCGAAAATATTGTTGGCTTCAAGTGCAAACCTTGAAGTCCCCCAAGCCGATTCGATTGCTGCCTGAGCCAAAGCAATTTCAACAGGTATCACGTCGACCTTTTCAAGGAGCTCTTGCTTAGTCTTTGCTTTGTATTTTGCAAGGTAATGACTGAGTTCGCAACTATCATCTGCCAGTTTGATGATTTCTTCCCTCTCTTGCTTAATCTCTTCGTTTACCTTTAATATTATCGGCAACATTATCCGAATAAACAGGTCTTTTTTGAGCTGAACATCTTTTATCCGATCCATATCCCTTGGCAAGTTTTTCAAGATAACTACTGGGACTTCCTTTTTGCTCAAATCGTATCCTATCTTTTCAAAGAACATCAAAACGTCTTTGTAACTATCAAAACTGAGTTCAACAATCTCTTCTTGGCTTTCAAGGTTTTCAAAATAACTAGCAACCTCAAAGGTGAACTTTGAAACAGTAACAGAAAGAACAGTGAGCGTTAAAATCATTATGATTTTTTTCAATCTCATCACCCCTGTTTACGGATTCACTCACCCTGTGCGTTAAAGATTAGATAGTATCTCAAGTACTCCTTTCTACCGTCGTTTGCACTTATCATGAGTCTGTTGTACATCCTTGTCAGCCCAGTCTCACCAAAGATCTCGCTATCTTTGAGATGACTTTTAATAATGCCTTTCTCGGACACGTACAGGGTCGCGTACCTCACCTCCTTGGGAATCAATATTTTAGTTTTTATTGTTATTGTACCATTTTGTAACACAAATGGCGAATTTTCCGTGACAAGCGGTTCTCTGTTCAAGATATATCTAAGATGTTTTTCCGTTGCCCAATCTTCGAGCAGTGGTTCTCTTGGTATTTCAAAGGCACCATAACTCAGATCGTAAGGTCCTGGATTCTGAGTAAATGCGAGCTTAAAACCTTCTTCTTTTAAGATGTCAATCATCTGTGGAATATAATGCCCGTATGGATAAGCGTAATAGTTCAGAGTCCTTCCTGTTTTTTCCTTGAACACTTGCTGGGCTCTCTGAAGATCTGATTTGAAGTACTCAAGCATCTGCTCTTCACCCATCTTAGAAACGAAAGAAGGAAAATCTGGATGGCCAAAAGAATGATTCCCAAATTCTACACCATTCTTGAGCATTTCATAGATCATTTCCCATGTAAGGTAATCTGGATATCCCACAGCACCAACCTGAAGAAAGATGCAGAAAGGAACATTGTACTTTTTGAAGATTTTGTAAGCCTTATCGTAAACAGAACGGTACCCATCGTCTACTGTGAAAACAACCACATCTTTATTCATCTTTTTCCTTCCGTAGACATATTCTTCAAGGTCACTTATTGTCCAAATCTCAAAGCCGAGCTCTTTTACAAGTCGAATATGATTTTCAAGCTCAGTCGTCCACGTATTTGTTGATGGATACCTGGCATCGTCAAAACGGTGATATAGAAAGACTACCACCTTCGCCTGGACAATGACAGATATAATTGTCACGCAAATTAACACAATAATCTTCATAGAGATCTTCATACTAGTTATTATACACGATCGAAATTATGTGTATAATGATTGAGGACGGTGATTGGATGAGGTTCTTAGTTGTCTTGGTGATCATTTTCTCTCTTTCTTTGTTTGCACAAACACTTTATTTTTCACCTAATGGTGATCTTGCCTTAACTGTCTACGATCCCTTTATAACGGTCAAACCGACAAACCCAAATGAAATAGGAGCATTCAAAGTCTTAACGAGTAATTCCATATTGCAGATACTGTCTGTCAGTCTTCCTCAGTCAACAGATCTGATAACCTTTTCAAAGTTGATAGGAATGCAACTTGTGGCGGCAGAAGAAACAGCTAACGGATTGGTGAAAATAGATGAGCTACAAGTTTTCTACAGAAAGTTTTCACTCAGCGCTTCTAACGTGAAATCTGAAGCCTTTCAGATTGTCTTTGTCAAATTCCAAAAAGGTTTTGTCATGACCTACTATTCAACGCAAGAAGATTTTCACAAGTATCTTGTTCCTGCATTACTGTCTATGAGTAGTATAAAGATCGCTTCTATCAAACAAGAATACTTGAATGAAAAATTTCGATACTCCGTGAATCTAATTGAGCCATTTGAAGCCATAGAACCTGTTCAAGACGAGATAGGTTCCTTCATAGCTATCGAGGGTGGCAAGGTGGGATATATTCAGATAGTTTCTGAGGAACTGCCAAAGAAACTAAATATTGAAGAATACGCCAAGTCAGTTGAGAAAAACTCACTTGCCAACCTTTCAGATTATAGAGAACTTTCAAAGGGCAAAAATCTGGTTCAAGGAGAGGAGTTCTACTGGAGGATTTTTCAATTCTCTTCGAACGAAGTACCCTACAAATGTTTGCAGGCGCATATCCTTCTAAGCAACAGCGCCTTCACCTTAACATACATGGCAAAAGTAGAGGACTTTGATCAATTCATATTTCCTGCTGTCTACACTATTTTCTCTTTCAGGCAAAGGTGAGTCTATCTTTTATATTTTATATAATATTATAAAGGAGGGCATAATATGAAAAAAACTTTTGTGCTTTTTCTAATAGCTATTGTAGTTCTTTCTTTTTCAAGTGAATTGAGAGATTATGTGAGCAGTCACAAAAATGTTAATTACAAAATTATCTCTGAAAAAACAACAGATACAGGAATAAAGATGGTCCATGTACTATTGGAAAGCCAAAACTGGCAAAATATTCGATGGTTTCATGATCTTTTGATCGTTCAACCAAAAGAATTATTATTCCACAATGTCGCTGTCTTGTTCATCACTGGAGATTTTGACCCCACTAAATCAAGAGAGGTCGAAGACTATGTTTGGATCGCGGAAAAATTCTCTTCAGTTTTTGTAGTACTTGGGGATGTACCAAATCAACCCATATTCGGTTTAAAAGAAGATGATTTGATAGCCCACACATTTTTGGAGTATACGAAAACAAAAGACCCCACCTTGCCGCTACTGTTTCCAATGACCACAGCCGCTGTAGCAGCGATGGATCTAGTTGAACAGTTATTTGACATAAATAGATTTTTCGTAACCGGTCCTTCGAAAAGGGGCTGGACCACATGGCTTACCGCTGTGGTCGATGATCGTGTCTTTGCTATAGCACCCATTGTCTTTGACAATTTGAACTTTTCAAAACAACTTGAGCAACAAATGAAGATGTATGGAAAATATAGCGAAAGCATAGCACCTTATGTGAGACGAGGACTTCCAGAAATGGTTCACACGGAAGAAGGTCAAAAACTTCTAAAGATGGTGGATCCATACACATACAGAGACAGACTAACCATGCCTAAATACATAATAAATGCCACAAACGATGAGTACTGGACTATATACTCAGCGAATCTTTATTTTTACGATCTACCAGGGAAAAATTATATACTGTACGTTCCAAACAACAAACACGGCATCACCAACATCCCGTATGTAGTTGAAAATTCATCAACCTTCCTCAAACTTATTTTGACAGACAGGCTGCCTGACTTTGAATTTTCTATAGAGAATGACAAGATAACTGTGAAAGATAGTGCTCAAATTAAAGAAGTTTATGTGAACAGAGCTGTTTCAGATACAACCGATTTTAGAGGCTCACTTTGGGTAAGGTTACCAGTTCCGAAAAACGAAGGTTTGTACTCAGTCCAGATTGATCCCCCAGAATCAAGACACATTGCTTATTACTTAGAAGCGATTTTTGAGTTTGAAGGATATAAAATCAGTCTTTGCACACCGGCAGTCTATAAATAGATCGAGGTGAAAACATGAAAATAGCTGGCATCGTGGGTGGAATGGGTTCACTTTCAACGGTAGATTTTCTGCAAAAAGTCGTTGAGCATACAAGAGCAGAAAGAGATCAAGATCATATAAGAATGATAGTTGATTTCAACACGGCCGTGCCTGACAGGACAACAGCACTCTTGTACGGTGGCGAAGATCCAACGCCATATCTTATTGAATCCGTCAAAAGACTTGAATTGGCTGGTGCAGATTTTGCTGTTTTCATATGCAACACTGCACATGCATTTCTTCAAAAGGTACAAGAACAAAGCAATATACCTGTGCTCAGCCTACCAGAACTTGCCATAGAGAAACTTAAAAAAGGCGGCATCAACGAAGCTTGGCTCACAGGAACAAAGGGATTGATTAAAAGCGGTGTTTATCAACAAGCCGCGCAAAGAGTCGGAATGATATTACATGTTCCAAATCCGCAGTTGCAGGACTATCTAATGCAGATAATCTATTCTGTGAAAGCTGGAGAGATTTCAAAGGCTCAAAATATTTGGTGTGAGGATGTTGAACCTGTGCTCGGTGGGAACGTATTGCTTGCTTGTACCGAACTCCCAGTAATTGCAAAAAGTCAAAGGCTCAACTTGATTGACTTAAACACCGTCTGGGCAGAGATCATCATAGAACTCTGCGGTGGGACAGTGAAATAGTTGTAGCATGGAGGTGGAAAATTGAATATCCCAAAAAGATCTGCACAAAGACCAATTGCTGTATTCATGCTTCTTTTTGCTATTCTGGTGATCGGAGTTGTTGCATTGAGAAAGTTACATACAGAGCTTTTACCTCAACTTGAATATCCATACGCAGCAATTTTCGCAACGTGCATGGGTATGGGCCCTCAAGAGATAGAGCAACTTGTGACAGAACCAATTGAAAAAGTCATAGCAACTGTACCTGGTGTAAAGAACTTCACCTCTGTTTCTCAACCTGGCCTTTGTTTGATTCTTGTAGAATACGAATGGGGCGTAGATGTTCTAAACGCCTCCTCAAGGCTTGAAAGGTACCTCAACATAGCACAAGCAAATTTGCCTGAACAGGTCAAGCCAACGGTTGTTGAATTCGATCCGTCGGTCGTTCCAGTTTTCGTTTTTACCACAAGTCAAGATCCCGACTCCTTCATTGACAGAATAAAGCGTTTACCAGATGTGTCGGCAGTCGAAATCTTGGGAAAGCCGGGGAAGGTTGTAATGGTGAACATAGACCAAGAAAAGGCAAGAAATCTTGGATTGGATCTGAACTTGTTGGATACTTTCTTGGCCGGAAATGTCGTATATCCAATGGGACAGCTTAAGGATGAAAAGGGAAGTGTCTATGCGGTTACCGTAGATGGAAGGTTCAAAGATGTTGATGATCTAAAAAATACAATAGTCGGTTTCCGCGGTCTTTCTTATCAAATGGCTATGAGTGGGCAGATGCCAAAGATTCTTGTCCCAGTGAGACTCTGGCAAATTGCAGATGTACAAATCGTCGATGAACAGGTTAAAGGATTAGTGAGAGTTAATGGAGAGCAGTCGAACGTAATTTCCGTTAGAAAAAGGGCTGGCGCAAATACTGTGAACACCGTCAGACAGGTGAAAGCAATTCTCAATTATTTTAAAGTACCATATTCTACATTGATAGATCAATCCCTGTACACTGAAAGAGCCATCAATAACCTGTTGAAAAATCTCATACTCGGGCTGATCGGAGCTGCAATAGTTGTCATGATATTTGTATTAGACATAAAGGGTATGATCATTGTCTCATTGAGTATACCTATTTCGCTCATATTTGCCATCGTCTTGATGTATTTATTCAGAATAAATATCGATCTTTTAACACTCGGCGGATTGACAATGGCTGTAGGAATGTTGGTAGACAATGCAATCGTTGTTTTTGAAAACATATACAGGTATAGATCAGATGGTCTGGCATACGATGAAGCGGCAGCAAAGGGTACCAAGGAGGTCTTCGGAGCCATCTTCGCTTCCACAGCAACAACGATTGTAGTCTTTGTTCCATTGCTCTTTACCGAAAGCTTTGCCGCAACCATGTTTAAATACTTTGCGGCGACACTCTCACTATCTCTCGGGGCTTCCCTCATTGTCGCAGGCATACTCGTTCCTGCAGGTTCAAGATGGATAAAGAGTAGGAAAATACAAAGCTTTGAGAGATTGAAGGAGCACTATAAAACAACTTTGAACAAAGCCTTGGAGAAGAAATGGGTGCTTTTCGCACTAACAGCACTTGCCGTAGTGTTTTCCATCTATTATG
>JBKBIU010000357.1:0-1539 GCA_046294065.1 Pseudothermotoga sp. | reverse complement strand
TTTTTTTGGAAAGAACATAGTTCACCTTCCCACTATGAAATGCCACATATATACTACGACGACAGGTGCTATGAAAAACGCTTTCGGTGGACTTTTGAACACGAAAAGACATTATGCGCACAGCTGGATTCATGAGACTCTCGTTGATTTGCTCAAAATACAGAAAGAAATTCATTCTGGTATCTTCGCCGTCATGGATGGTACTACTGCAGGTAATGGACCAGGTCCCAGAACACTTAAGCCTGTGCAAACCAATTTGATCCTGGCAAGTAGTGATCAAGTTGCAATAGATGCAGTAGCAGCAAAGATAATGGGTTTTGATCCAATGCAAATTGAATATATAAGAATTGCAGATGAAGAAGGTTTAGGTAATGGAAAGCTTGAAAACATAGAGGTCCTTGGGTATGATATATCGAATCTGAATTACAACTTTAGCGTTGGTGACAATTTGGCAAGTAGAGTTGGCGATCTTTTGTGGTTTGGACCTTTGAAGAGACTGCAGAAGTTGTTTTTCAGGACACCTTTGGTCTATGTCTTCGTCTTGGCTTCGGAAATATACCATGACAAGGTATGGTGGAACCTGAAAGGCAAGAGGATTTTCCACAAATGGTTAGAAGAAAGTGATTGGGGAAGGTTGTTCAAAGATTATTGAAGGACAAGGAGGTTCTATGCGAAAGAAAGTATTCTTGATCCTTACAATTTTGACTCTTTCCATCATTTCTGCTTTAATGGGTCTCTGGTTGAACGAAGATTCCTTCAGCATGGGAAGCAGACTTTTCATTTACTATTCTCACAAGGACTATGTTAAGGGCACAGGACCTGCGCCGAATCAATACAGAATTCTGCCATATTTTTTGATTGAGAAGGTCTTCAAGTACATCCCTATAAATTGGCGCAACGATTTTCATAGGTTTTTGATTACGTGGGTTGGGGAAGACAACGACAAAAGGAGATTAGAAGAGGCAAAGAGAAATTACGATGCCTTTCTTCCAGAACAAAAGCGCTTAGAGATAGCAGACACGATAAAAAGTTACTTGAAACAAGCCGTTGCGGGTTCCTTGCAGAACCGGCTTATAGAGGCGATAGTTAACGGCTTCATAGACAATATAAGCTTTGATCCATGGGTGAAGGATCCAGCTGGATTTTTCCGTATGATAGTTGATCAACTTCCAGCAGATTTCAGGGCCATCTTTGATGATAAAAGTGACGTGTCGAAAGTTATAAACGGATATGTCTCTTTTCGATTCACTTTCACTTTGATATCTTTGATTTTGCTTTTTATTTGGCTGAGGAACTTTCTCAACGATTTTGAAACGATCTTTTGCATCTTTCTCTTTGGGGTGTTTTACCTCCATTCCATGAGGTATTTTTCGCAACCGGAGGCGCCATTGTCGTTGAGTCTTTTCCTGTCAATATTACTACTGACTTACCACAGGAAAAACTGGCTTCTGATAGCTTTTCTCTTAGTTCTGGGCTCTTTTGCTAGGTCAGATCATATGTTATTCGCTGCTTTAATCTATACTTTGTACAACTTTGAAT
>JBKBIU010000069.1:0-7188 GCA_046294065.1 Pseudothermotoga sp. | reverse complement strand
TTATTTCACCGTTCGTGATACGAATCCTCCCGTTGTACTGAATAGTCGCTTCACAGTTCTTGGACTCAAGAAGCTCAACGAGTTCTTTCAGTTCAATACCACGTTCCATCATTCTTTCAAACGCATGAGGTGTTAATAAAAGATCTTTTCCAAGCGATGAAACGTGAATTATCATATCTGATTCATCTGACCATTCAAAGAATAGGTTTGATTTTTCATTTTAGCATTGTACATTGCAATATCTGCTAATTTTATCAACTCATCAATATCCTGCCCGTCCTCTGGGTAAACGGCTATACCGATGTTTACGCCTACTGAGATTGTTCTCCCCTCATATTCAACTGGTTCTTCTATCGATTGTGCCATTTTTTCAGCCAAATTTGTCGAATCGTGCCTTGTACAGTTATAGGCGAGTACAACAAATTCATCCCCACCAAACCTGGCAACTACATCGCTACTTCTAACCGATTTTTCTATCCTTGAAGCGATTATTTCTAAAACTTGGTCACCGAAAACATGACCATATTTATCGTTAACTTGCTTGAAGTCCTTCAAGTCAATGAAGAACAAAGATACTCTTTTGTTTTCCCTTTTAGCTAAAGACAAGAGTTTTTCAGCATACTCTTTGAATGATCTTCTATTCAGCAATCCTGTTAATGGATCGCGTGCAGAAAGATAAGCCATCTCTTCATTTTGTTCCTTGATTTTCTTTTCAAGCTTTATTCTTTCAAAGATCACCCCTAAGTAATTGGCAAACAACATGGCAAGTTCTACCGATCTTTCATCGAAAGCATTCTCGTCAGCAAAGTTATCAAAATTTATTATCGCCACGACTTCTCCTTCGATCTCGATTGGCACACTTACCGTACACTTGATTTCATCGATTCTACCTGCTGTTCTGAGTAAGGACAACAAAGCGGGATCTGCTTCTTTATATATAGCCCTTATGTCGTCTCTTTTCTTCAACGCATAGGGGGGTCTTATCCATCTTCTTTCAGTCTTGTCATCAAAATAAATTTTCGATAGTTCCTTCAGATCAAAACCAACAGCTGCAACATACTCAAACCTATTATCTCTTTTTATCAACACACTGCCACCTTCTGCATTTGGCATGACCTGTATCATCTTTTCCAACATCTTTTGATAAACTTCCTCATTTTCATAATGCTTCAACAAATTCACTGACAACTCCAAAACAGTTTGATTAATCTCTCTTTCAATCTCTTCTTCCTTCTTGGATCGTCGAATCATCTTCAATTTTGACCTAGTCTCATTGAATAAAACATAAAAGATTGACAAAACGGCTATTAGAAAAGAACCCAAGACACATGTTACATCGATGACAGATCTTGTTGGCACATATTTCAAACCAAAGACAAAATCCTTCCCAACTGGTGAGATTTTTATCCAGTCTATCATTAGAGACTCTAAAATAATCTGTGGATTAATAATGGCACTCACTGCTTTGTCTTTTATATACTCAGTCTTATCATCGTTGTATACTTTGAACAGAACATTGAGTTTACCTTCTTCTGAACTTATCTGATAAATTTCAAAATCAACTTTTTCTACAGGTTCTATCTGAACATTTTCAACGTAAGCATAATAGAAAGTCAGTTCGTCAAAATATTCTTGCAGTCTCCCCTGTAGATTCATTTCAATGGCATTGTACATAGCATCCCATTGAAAATAGGATAGACTTATACATTTTAGATTACTCTCAATCATAGATTTATAAAAGGGCTTTAACGCTTCTACCTGTCTTAATCTTTCAGTTTGCCTTATTGTATATAAAAGAATAAGAGCAAGAAAGAAAAATACCAGAAACGTGAAAAAATATTTCATCATTTCACCTGCCATTGTCTGATACTTGTCTAAATAATAACATAGTAATTGTTAAATCAATCTGTCTTTTAGATAATTAAATTACCTATAATGGTATTTTTCGAAAGTCGGTTGTGGGATACTTATATGTAATATATGTAAACAGAACTAACTTCATTGGATACCACTGAGTAGCGATATATAAAATCAGGTTCGGACGTCTTTGTAACAGACGTAGGAGGATCTATCCTTTAAATAAAAGACTCAATCGTGGTTAAAATGTTGGAAGATATAGGCTTTTCTATATCTTTATCTTTATCTTTGAAAAAACCGAACGATCTTTTGAAAATCAAGGATAGACCATAGACATGGAGTATACAATCAAAGGCTAATAAAATGAATGACAACTTTTTACCGCGGCATATAATGCTTTTTGAGAGGTTGTAAGCGCACGATTACAATAAAACTCAAAACTCTGGGCAAACCCACAAACTTAATCGTGTTTCATCAATCACAATTGGATAAGATCGCCTTTCCAGGAACACACTTCTGTTTTTCTCGAAAACAGCTTCACTCATTAGATTTTTCATTGCCAAAATATAGTGATCTGTACCGACTTCAGGTATCAATCTATTCTCGTCCACTTTTTGGGAAGAACAATGTTTCGCATTCTCGCATCCTTCAAGATTTTCACAAACCTTGAATATCCTTAGGATCAGAGATCCGGCAATTTCCAGGTCAGCTTCTGTAATTTCTCTATCTTTTCCCAATCTCACATCGAGGGGTTGCCAGCTGCTATTATAATAGACGACCGTACTACCAACCTTGGTATAATCTGCAATTGCCCTAGCTGCTTCATGCCCCTCAAGGGCGAGTATGAGGTCTGCATCGTGTTTTCCGATCAATGGGCTATGGGATTTGCCAATCTTTATATGTGAAGAAACTACTCCACCCCTTTGTGCTAAACCGTGTGTACCCACACCTATAACCATTTGACCGGAATAATCGATGGCTATAGCGATAACTTCACTCAAGGGTCCTATTCCTTGACCTCCAGCACCTATCAAGAATATATTGAAACTTTTCATTCTTGATCACCTTCTTCGTAAGCTAAAGCAATTGTCTGGCAGATTTTTAAGCAAGATCCATCTCCAATGCACAGTTCCTTTTGCACAAAAACCTTCTTGTTCTCAACTCTTTCACATAGTTCTCGGACTACAGGGAAAAACTCTCAAGATTTTCTAAAGCCCTTTTCTTCATCATATAGACGGCTTCACCCAAAGGAGCCTAGGGGCCTAAATTCTATGGATCAAAAATCGGCGATGATGCCACTCTTGGTGTGTATTCGCCGAACTTAACCTTTTGAATAAAATGAGCTGCGTGAGTAGTCGGTCTAACTACAACAGGTGATTCAAAAGTCCTGGAAAGATCAACGACATTTAAGAACATTTCGTAAATTTCCTGGGCGTCACACGGTTCAAAGATATGTGTATAACTTATTCTCATGTAATGTCTGTTATCCTGCTCATTTTGTGAACTATTTGCACCCGGATAATCGCCGATGACTATAACCATCCGTCCGGGAATTCTCATAATACTCAGCTGAACAAAAGAATCAGCCACAACGTTCACGCCAACGCTTTTGAAAAGCACAAGATGTATTCCCGTTCAAAGCAGCACCTAAAGCAACTTCCAGTGGGACTTTTTCGTTGACAGAGAATTCAAAATAAAAGGGCCTTTCTGCTTTTGGGATTGAATTTGTAGCTTCAGCAATCTCGGAGGTAGGTGATCCAGGATAAGAAGTTACAACCTTAACGCTACTTTCTATCATAGCTCTAACTGTAGCAGTGTTCCCAATTACAATTTCTTCAAAGGGACTTTTTTAAATAAGGATTTTCCCAAGTAATCTCACCATTTACGGATAACAAGCCTATTTATGTTCTTTATCCTTCCTTTCTTACAAAAGAGCAATTTTACCTTCTAAGATTATTTTATGTCGACTGATCAAAATAGCAACCTTTTTGACTTTGGATCTTCTGTGGTATAAAAGGCACTGTAAAAATCTGCCTGATAGGACATTTAATTGACTTTTCCAGCTTTTTCCACGACAAAATTTTCGATCTCAAAACTGAGTTTCAAACACAAATCTTTTCTCTTACAGTTTTGACAGACAACACCTTCTAGAAAATATAAGAGGGAAGGCTTTCTGAGCCTTCCCCCGCAAATCAAGGTTTTGTATAAAAGTTATCTCATTTCTTAGAAATCTTGGTGAAATCGAAAATCAACGAATACCCCTCACAAGCTTTTTCAAACCCGACAACGTCATCCACAACAACCCAGAACTGTATCGGTTGATACAACATGGCAAATGGACTGTTGTCTATCCAATAAGCTTGTAATTGCTTGTAAAGCTCTAAGCGTTTTGCTTCGTCGAGTTCTGCTCCCGCACGAGCAGCAAGATCCGCCGCATAGTCATCGTACCACATATTTCTCCAAGCAAGTTGTCTGACTTTGTAATTTGCAAAAGGTTTTGCAAGTGCATCGGGATCAGGGTAATCAATGCCCCATCCTGCCAAAATCATCTGGTGACCTTGCTGCCTGTATTTTGCATACATTTCAGAAGCAGGCATAAGAGTGATTTTTGCTTTCACCCCTATCTCGGCAAGATTGGCCTGAATGACTATTGCCTCATTCTGCCTTATTTCAGTTGGGTTCGTCAAAAGTTCCACTTCAAAACCGTTGGGATAACCTGCTTCAGCAAGAAGCTGCTTTGCCTTTGCAACGTCTCGCTTGAAGGGATTAGTCTCAACATAACCGAAATATCCAATAGGCATGAAATTTTGATTCAAGATTGCAAATCCTCTCATGACTGAGTTTATAATCGCTTCGTAGTCAATGGCATATCTTATTGCTTGCCTTACTCGTGCATCTTTGAACGGACCCCAACCAACGTTCATGGCAAGGTATTCGTTAGCTTGTCCGGGAGTCGTTACCAGTCTGATGCCCTTAGGTTTGACATTTCTCAGTTCAGCGGCTTGCTCTGTGGTGATACCCCAAGCAACATCAACGTCTCCCCTCTGGACAAGCAGATATCTGTTCGTTTCTTCTGGCACATCTCGAATTATAATTCTTTTAATTGGCGGGTCACCAGCCCAGTATTTTGCATTGGACTGAAGCACGACTTGTTCGTTTCTTTTCCATTCAACTATTGTGTAGGGACCTGCACCAGTGCCGGGGGATTTATCCAACAAGAACGCTTGGCCAAGATCTCCATCCTTTTCATTTGCGAGTACGACCTTTTTGTTCACTATACCTCCCCATGGGGGTGCAATGACTGACAACACAATATTTTTAGCCAATATCTTGGTTTTGAGAACTACAGTCTGCGGATCAACGGCAAGAATAGTCTTATCCATATTTTCTTTGGTGAATCCCAACTCGTTAAACAGCCACACCGGTGATTTGTTAATCATCAGTACACGTTTGAATGAGAAAACTACATCCTCAGCAGTAAGTGGATCCCCGTTAGAGAAAACGAGTCCTTTTCTAAGTTTGAAGGTCCAAACTAGTTGATCTCCCTCTTGTACGACGTCCCAGCTTTCCGCAAGATCCGGAACAGCTTTGATAACTCCATCAACAGCCTCCAGCTTTGTCAAGCCAGAATAAGCTGCTGTCACAACAGCTGCAGCAAAGGTTTCGTAACAAACAGCGGGATCAAGCGATATAAAAATTTGTGTAGTTGCGGCTATGACTAAGGTATCTTTTGGTGTCTTTGCAAAACCTGTCAAAGCAACAACGAGGGTGAGTACCGTAACCAGAACTTTTTTCCACATACATAAGCCCCCTTCTTAAAGGTTTAAGAAATTATATCACACTAAATGACTTATTGCAAACCAAATGGCCAAGAAGAAACAAAGATGGTGGCAATTTTGAAAACGACTTTAGAGAGTGATTCCTACTAGACAATGTCATTAATATCATCAAAACATACACAGATGAACACTTTTAAAGACCGAGTTCGCCTGGAACTTAGAAGATCAATACGAGGTTCTATTTTGGTTTAGATGAACCAAATAACTAAGTAGTCTGTTCTAACTTGCTGACCACAATCACTCCAGCTTCGAAAGTTTCAGATAACAGGCAGCTGAATCTTCAATTCTTTAGCTATATTCAAACACACAATTCAGCTGAAATGAAAACTCATTGCTTGAAAATTTGTCTTGCTGCTATTTCTTGGGATGATCTCTTTCATTCAAAATACAGAATCCAAAAACAACGAGTAAAACTATGAAAAATCTGAAAAAGATCTTATTAAAAGAAAAAATAAACCCTTGAGTCTAATTCAAACCAAGCGCGTATTCGTAGTTCGAAATTCCAAGTTTTAGGGATTTTCTGACTGAAACCCTTGCATGCCAGTCTATATTTTGCAGCTCTTCATTAAATTTAATACTCTTTCTCTAGTTATTCTACTTCTTGATACCGAGCATTTCATCGGATTCAGATCACCTTACATCAATGTCTGCCACTGTAATGTTTTCATCGCTTGATACGAACAAAACATTGGAACAGGGATATACTTTGCTTCAGCTTATCCAAGTTCATTGTGATCAAAAATGGGGATTTTCCCCAGAGGAAAAGCCATCACACTTCGGGCATCTGCCATCACATCTATACAAGCCGGGATTCTTAGAATTTCCTGAATGCAGCTCTTTCCTAATCATCTTCTCAAGGTTTGTTATACTTTTACTCTCTACTGTTCAAATCTCATCGGTCGAACTTGTTCTTCAAGTCATACACCAGCAATGTGTACTCTCGAATGGTTCTCCACAGTTTTTGAATGTTCAGGGCCTTCCATAACGATATCAGTTTCTCCATGAACCAGCAGACTCGTTGGGTTATAGCGATTTTAACCCTTATGAGCTCTCAATTCTTATACAGAACACATCTTACCTTTCTGTCGTTAACACTGTACAAAATGGGGAGGTTCTCGCATTCATCTCTTCTGTATTTGCATCTTGGTTCGAAAGGACAACCTAATGGTGGATTTATCAAGCTTGGCGGTTCTCCAAGATCTCCAAGCTCTTCTTTTCCTCCCTTTGGATCTGGAAAAGCTTTGAGCAACAGCCGGGTATAAGGATGTAACGGCATCTTAACAATCTCCTGTGCCTTTCCTTCTTCCAAGATCATCCCAGCATACATGACAATTATTCTGTCAGAGATGTATCTTGCAGAAGCCAAATCGTGCGTAACATGTATAAAGGCTATTTTGTGTTCCTGCCTAAGCTTCAGCATGAGATTTAAGATACTCGATTTGATTGATACGTCAAGCATCGAAGTTGGTTCGTCGGCAAGGATTATTCGAGG
>JBKBIU010000068.1:0-7256 GCA_046294065.1 Pseudothermotoga sp. | reverse complement strand
GATCTCTCACCATTCTTCTGATCACTCGAAATTGTTGTGCATCTTTCTGGCCAAAGTACGCGCGGTGCGGTTTAACTATATTGAACAGCTTAGTGACGACTGTACACACACCTCTAAAATGCCCTGGCCTTGACTTGCCGCATAGGTATTTTGATAAACTTTCTTCGTTAACATACGTTGAGTAGCCTTTTGGATACATTTCTTCAACTTCTGGTGCGAAAACAAAATCTACTTGCTCTTTTTCAAGCATTGAAAGATCCCTATTCAGATCTCTTGGATAACTTTTGTAATCTTCATTAGGACCAAACTGTGTAGGATTGACAAATATACTAACCACAGTCACATCGTTTTCTGCCCTTGAACGTCTGACCAAGGAAAGATGACCCTGGTGTAGATAACCCATCGTTGGTACAAACCCAATGGTTTTCTGTTTTCTCAAATCGTCAGCAAGTTTTTTCATATGGGACACAGTCTTGATGACTTGCACTATGACCACCCCACAAAAACTGGCGGAGGCGGTGGGACTCGAACCCACAAGGGCTTTAAAAGCCCACCGATTTTCGAGACCGGCTCCTTAGCCGATTCGGACACGCCTCCCCCATGCTATGATTATAACAAAAATGCCTGTTTTTAATTTAGAAAATCAATGAGCGGCTCCTGAATCTTGATTGTATATTCACAGTCGCCATCCACATCAAAATGTGTCTTTACATATTCTCTTACGATCATCTGTGCCAATTTTTCTTGATTTGTCTGTCTGATTTGACTGAATTTAACCAAACAAATGATGTCATCCGTTCCTTTATCTATGAGTGCAAACTCTGATTCAATGATGCTCAAATCTACTAAACTCGCACGCGTCTGCGAAAAATTTCTAACAAAATCAAGGTTTTCCAATCTCTCCGTCTGCGCAAAATCTGCGCCCATTTTTCCAAGAAGATCGATCACATTCTCACCATGCAAGACAAGTAACACAGACAATGAAGGAAATTCCTCATGTTCTTGCAAGGTATAAACAGCAGCATGTATTCTGCCAAAGTATTCGTTGTT
This sequence comes from Pseudothermotoga sp., assembly GCA_046294065.1. GTDB lineage: Bacteria > Thermotogota > Thermotogae > Thermotogales > DSM-5069 > Pseudothermotoga_B. Next base: position 6,206 of record JBKBIU010000068.1, on the reverse strand, counting down.
CGAAAGCTTCAAAGGTTTGTTCATCTGTTTTTCCATGGTCTGCAATGTATTGTAAAAGTTCTTAGCCTCTTCAGTGTTTTGAAAGTACTCAATCGTCATCTCGTCAAGATAGTTCATTTCTCACCTCATCCATATCTTTTCACGAATAAATCGTAAAGCTTTCCATTTTCTCTCACAATCTCTAAGGCGAATTTCGCATGATCTGTTGCGTAACCATTTCCTATTATCATGTCAACGTCTTTACCTATTCCCTCAGCACCGAGGGCTGCCTTTGTGAAACTGGTCGCCATAGAAAAGAAATATACTCGAGCACGGTTTCTTGCACACATAATGGAAGTCATTTCCGTATCGGGCACATTCACAACATTTATGACGACATCGGCGAGTCTCCCGTTGTTGAGTTTTATGAATTTTTCATAAGTATCCACAGCATCTTGTGCATCAGCAACAAGTGTCTTATCTACAACACCAAGATCTGTCAACTCTCTTACGGAACGTTCTGAGTGTACAAGACCTATAACATTGCCAGTTGGTCCTGCATACTTTTTGGCAACGTAACAGCACAATATACCAGACTTTCCCCCCGCACCTATGATCAAAACAGTATCACCTGGTGAAACCAGTCTCGCTGTTTGTATAGGAGCACCAGCCACATCAAGAATTGCAAGAGCCACAGACTCGGGCATATCTTGTGGAAGTTTTGCAAAAACACCTGTCTCAAAAAGTATGGCCTGCGCATCGACATCAACTTGGTCTTTGTCAAGATGAACTTTCTTGATTTTTCTGAGATTCAACGGTGTTAGGCTCAAAGAGACCAATGTTGCAATCTTATCGCCTTCTTTTAAGTCCAAGTTCAGATCTTTTCCAATTTTTGCTACCCTACCTATTAACATACCGCCTGATCCAGTGACTGGATTGTGCATTTTTCCCCTTTCTTTGACGATCTGCATGATCTTGTCCGCCACTTTTTCCTCGTCTTTGCCTACTTCATTTTTTATCTGTGTAAAGGAAGCTGCATCGATGTTCAATGTGATCACATCGATCAAGATCTCGTTGTCATATAGTTTAGAAGTATCATTATCGAGCTTCCATGCTGGTTGGGGTAACTTGCCTTTTGGTTCTATGACTCTGTGAATACCGAATGGATCGCCACGCACAAAGACACCTCCACAAGAAAAGGGGGTGAAAACCCCCTTTCATCAGAGTCCCTCTCTTTGAAGTTGTCTTGTAATTTCCTGCTCAGCCCATTTCAATCCTTCATCTATTGTCTTCTTGCCAAACAGAACGTCGTTCACCATATTTCCAACGATCGTTCTGATCTCAGCCCAAACACCAATCTGTGGATCGAAAACACCGTTAGGTAGTTGCTGAAGCGGGACCTCGGCAGCAGGATCCTCTGCCACAAATTTCTTCCAGATTTGAGTTTCCGTCGCACTCTTTCTAACAGGTAGATAACCTGTCTTGGTCGCCCAATAAGCGGTAATTTCAGGAGAAATCAAGAATTTCATGAATTCCCACGCAGCTTTCTTTTCCTCCTCTTTGGCACTGCTGAACATGATCACATCTGTCCCAGCAAAGAGAGCATTTCTTGTTTTCCAAACTGGGAGCGGTGCCCAAGTCCAACCGTGTTTGCCAGCCGATGCACTTGCCACGTAGGGTTTGCTCGCAACAGTCTCTATGAACATAGCAATCTTGCCTTCGCCGAAGGGACCGTCTAAGTATCCGCCTTGTACCAATGCATATTTGTCCTTCAGATCGAGCAAGAACTGTAATGTTTCTCTGGATTCTTCACTGTTGATAGTAACCTTCCACTTCCCATCCGAACCTCTTTCAAGTATGCTGCCACCGTTGAGGAATAGGAAAACCTCAAAGTGATCGATTGTGGAGCGGTAACCAAAGCCGTATTGATCAATCGTCCCATCTGAATTGAAATCTTCTGTCATAAGGATTGCAGCCTTCTTTAATTCACCAATCGTTTCGGGGATCTTTAAACCCGCCAACGTCAGTGCATCTGTGTTCACATAAAGAACGTAAATGCTCTTGTTGAAAGGTAATGCATACACAGTTTTATCCCAAGTGCAATTCAGCCTCATAGGTTCCCATATGTCAAGCCATTCACTGGATGTGAAACCAATCTTTGGATCAGTAATGAATTTGTTTAAGGGCTCAACGGTGCCAGAATATATCAGTTTAGCAGTCCAGTTCGAGTAAGCTTGTGAAATCGTTGGAAGCCCACCAGCTTGAGCTGCAGCAAGTAGTTTTTGCTGCAAAGTGCTGTAATTTCCAATGTAAATTGCTTCAACTTCAATGTCAGGATGTTGCTGATTGAAGAAATTGACTATCTCCTGCAGTGTCTGTCCATGTCCACCACCCATGGCGTGCCAAAAGGTGACCTTCACCTTTGCAAAACTTAGAACTGTAGCAACCAACAATACGAGTAAGAGAAATTTCTTCATACCTACACCTCCCCTTATGACCATTGCATCTTTGATTTTATCACTTTGTTGTAAAAATCTTTTATCTTCTCACGCAAAGACAGGAGATCTGAATCATTGACTAAAACATGATTTGAGCTAATCAGATCTTCTTGAGAAGATAGTCTTTGATATATTTCCTTTTCACTCAACCCCTTATCTTTGAGTCTTTCCACGATCTTATCCATAGATGCGACAACTGTTATCACAAAATCACACAGTTTATCCAATTTGAGTCTGTGCAAAATGGCGGCATCTATCACTATCAAACCATTGAGTGAATTAACTTTTTCTTCAATCTTCTTTCTCATTACTGGATGAACAATCTGTTCCAAGATGGCAAGTTTTTGTGGATTGGAGAAGACTACTGAAGCCAATTTCTTTCGATCGATTTCAAAACCGCTGAAAATCTCTTCACCAAAAACTTCCTTCAGTGAGTCTTTTACATCTTGCATTCGAAGAACCTCGTGCCCAACACTGTCAGCATCTATTACATGAGCACCAAATTCTTTAAAAATCTGGGCAACGGTACTTTTTCCAGACCCAATCTTTCCAGTCAGACCGACGACTAACCTCAATAAAGTCTTTCTCCCTTTTCTTGCAAGAGAGATTCGAAATTCCTGTACTCTTCACTTGTTAGAACAACAACGGCTATATCTTCACCGGCCTTTCTGTAGAGTTCAGACATTTTTTTGTTTATATCTTTCGTATCATTCATAACAATCACATAAACATCTTCACCGAATGGACTTTCTTTGAGAAAATAAACCATCGATGGTTGAAATATCTTCAAAATGTGCTCTGTCAATCTATCACAACCTTCTTGACTGGTTCAGGAAATTTGAGTACCTCAAAACCTTTTCTACCCATTAAAGAATAGGTTATTCTCTTACCCAGTTCGACCCCTGGTTGGTCATAAGGATTGATCATAAGAAGGTCTCCCATTAAAGCTGTCGTGAATTCATAATACATGAAGAACTGACCTATATCGTATGCGTTTATCGTTGGGAAGATGATCTTCATACTAGGTCTGCCGTTCGAAGCCAGTGCCCTCTCAGTACCTGTCAGTTCACTCTTTAACAAATCTGCAAGTTTTTTTCCACCAAGATAGGATATTTCTTCGTTCTCGTGAATCGCAGGAATGAGTATATCCCTATCGAATTTTTCGACCTCAAGAAATGTTATGGTCTTATCATCGGGTCCTTCATTGTATAGTTGAATCTGTGAGTGTTGATCTACCACACCAAGTGCCTTTATGGGTGTAAGACCTTCATTCACTACTTGTCCATCCAGAGAATATTTCTTTCCAAGACTTTCTGCCCAAAGTTGTCTGAACCAATCGGCGAGCGAGAACAGTCTGTTTGAATATGGCATCATCACGTTGATATTTCTACCTTTTTTCTTGTGTAAGTAATGGCATGCAGCCATCATAGCCGCTGCATTCTTTTCTATGTTCAAATCTGCGCATCTGAGGTATGCATCCCTTGCACCATCTATCAATGCCTTTATGTCCACTCCACAAGCCATTGCTGGTAATAGTCCCACAGGAGATAGAACACTGAATCTGCCTCCAAGATCCTGAGGAATGTCCAAAGCTCGTATCCTTTCATTTTTTGCGATCTGTCTCAGTAAACCTTTCCTTGGGTCTGTTGTGAATATGATGTGGTCAGCTGGGTTCAATCCCCTGATCTGAAGTAATCCTCGAATCACTTGGTAATGTGCAAGGCATTCGGCAGTTGAACCAGATTTTGATATCACGTTGAAAAGAGTTTCACGAGGATCGATCTCATCAAGCACCGCTGCTGCTTGGTCTGGATCCACGTTCTCAAGAAAGAATATTCTCAGATATCCACTTCGTTCTTGTTTAGTGAGATAATTCCAATCAGGAGGAGTCAAAGCGTTTGCAAGTGCAACGGCACCTAAGCTTGACCCACCTATGCCTATAACAACCAAATTGTTGAAAGACAACACCCATTGTCTTATATCTTCTACAGAATCCATATAACTTCTATCAAAAATGACATTCACAAATCCTGGTCTACTCTTCACAGTTTTTTCAATAGACTTTGTAAGTTGCTCTTTCACAGCTGTAAATTCTTCTTCAGTTATTCCACCTTTTGTATTCGGTTCAAACATAAAACTGAAATCGAACCGGAGCATAGTATTACCACCCTTCAGTAGGAGATAACCGTTTTAACAGGATATTGAGTTAACTTTTTTCTTGGCTCAAGGTACGTCAACTCTATGAGGAAGCACATCCCCACAACATCACCACCAGATCTTTGAACAAGCCTCGCAATCGCGCTTGCTGTACCTCCGGTGGCTAAAACATCATCAACCACTATGACCTTCTGTCCTTTTTCAATGGCATCGGAATGCATTTGAAGTTGAGCTGTGCCGTATTCAAGATCATATTCAATGGAAGTTGTTTCGTAAGGCAATTTTCCAGGCTTTCTAATGGGTACAAAACCTTTTTGAAGCTTATATGCAAGTGCCGCGCCAAAGATGAACCCTCTTGCCTCAGGAGAAACTATCAGATCGAAGTCCCAATCGAGAATGGTTTTTGCCATCTCATCAATTGCTCTGTGGAATGCTTTGGGGTTTCTGAGTAAGGGTGTAACATCCCTGAAGATTATCCCTTCAATAGGAAAATCTGGAATATCTCTTATAAAATTCCTTAGATCCATTTTTTCACCATCCTTTTCAGAAAAAATCACACAGGTACATTTTATCAAACAAGAGGGCGATTTTCAACAAACGAGGAGAGAAATAAAAAGCGCGGATGGCTCCGCGCATTATACTGCTGCTACCTTTCGAACTTTACCTGCCTTTAAACATTTTGTACAAACTTTCATCGTTTTAATGCTTCCATCTTCTAGAATTACTCTCACCCTTTGAAGATTGGGTCTGAACATTCTTGGAGTATGTCTGTTTGAATGACTCACATTTTTTCCAGCCACAGGTTCTTTACCACATATTTCACATCTTCTTGCCATTTTTCATACCCCTTTCTGAATCTATCCAAATAATATTATCAGAACCAATAGAGAATTTCAAGCTCTTCTGCTCGTTGAAACAATCTTTTCAAGGATGATCTTCAATCTCTTGGAATCTGAGCTTGAGAAAAGCTGATGAAGATTCTCACGGTTCAGCAGTGACAAAACGGGCATGAAAGTGAGGCGATGAAAAATGGTCGGTCCCAATGCTTTTAACTTATCTATATGCGATTTCGTCGCATAGCCTTTGTGTTCTGAAAACCCATAATCTGTATAAATTTTGTCATAAGCTTTCATGATTTTATCACGTACTACTTTTGCAACGATCGATGCTGCTGCTATCGATGCACTTTTCGCATCTCCCTTGACAACACAAGTACCTTGCACAGAGAGTTTTAAGTATTTTCCATCAATTAATACGAAACCTTCTTGGTTGAGCATCTTCAGCGCCCTGTTCATTGCAAGTTTTGTAGCATTTAAAATATTGTATATATCGATCTCTTCAGCAGAGGCAAGTCCTATTCCAACTTGTGCCACTTCCATTATCTGCTCGAAAAGCTTTTCGCGTTGTTTCACTGTGAGTTGCTTGGAATCAAAGACATCTAACCTATCTTGCAAGATCACTGCAGCTGCTACGACGGGACCAGCTATACATCCTCTGCCAGCTTCGTCGACGCCTATGACGTTCTTGAAAGTTCTTTTGTAGAAACTGTCAAATTCAAAAAGCTCATCTCTC
>JBKBIU010000067.1:0-7285 GCA_046294065.1 Pseudothermotoga sp. | reverse complement strand
ATATAAGAGTACTCAGTGAGAGAAACAATATCACAATGGTTTTCAAAGAAGGAACTTTGATTAAGAGTTAATTTTCAAGGTATTCTTTGATATCTTTTATCAGTTGATCTGGTGCGATTGTATTCAGGTAATCCCAAAGTTTTTGATCTTTCATTGTTATCATGGCTATTGCCTTTATGATGAACGGTTTCACCTGTGTGTGAAGCTGTTCATCTTTGTATGCTTTTACGAGAGTGTCAATTACTTTAGGACTGACAATATGAGACAAAACCATAATAGCTTGTTCTGCAAGTTCTTCTCTGTACTCATCTTCCAGCAGAAAATAATTCACAATATCTACGATCTTTTCTCCTTCGCCCAACTTTGCGAGGGCTTCATAGATAACGAGCTGAGCACTTTCTTGATCGTATCTATTCAGAAGTTGGTATAGTTCTTTTTTTATACTCATCTCCTGTAGGTCCGAGAGAATATCAACTAAATACAGGGTGAGAATGTCGTTCTTGACTTGTTCGTGAACTTTCTGTCTGAATCTTTCTATCAGTATTGGTTTCGCTCGATCTCCAAATTTTTGAATGGTCTGTAAAGCAATTTCTCTAACTTCTTCGTTTTCGTCTGTCAAGAGATCCAGAAGTTTCGGTATCGCTTGAGTACCTTTTTCGTTCACGATTCTATCTATGAGAGTCCGATACTGTTCTAAATCCATCTGACTACACCACCTTTTTCAACCATCAGTTTTCTATCAAAATATTCGGCAAACTGTGGATCATGCGTGACAAAGCCAATCACTTTGTTCAGTTTTTCCATTTGTTTTAATGTATTTGCTATACGTGACTTATTCTCTTCGTCTAGGGCAGAGAATCCTTCATCTATGAAAAAGATCTCCATCTGGCCAGTTGCAGTTTCGGCAATTGCAATCGCCAGTGCAAGCGAAACCATTGTTTTTTCGCCGCCAGAAAGCCCATCAGCACTCCTGTTAGTGTTTTCATCTATGATCAGAAATCCTGTCTCATCAACTTTGATCTTGAACCTACCATCGGTCAAGGTATCAAGTATACTGTTTGTTCTCATAGTTATTTCATCAAGGACAATATCTGTGACAAAAGACTGAAATCCTTTGGCTGAGAGAGTACTTTTGACCAACTCAGCTATTTGATATTGCCTGTGGACCGATTCGAATTGTTCTTGTAGATTCCTTTTTTGTTCCTCGATATTTCTCAATTCTTGAATTAAATGTTCCAGTACCGCTTTCTGTTGGATATACTCATCTCTTTGTCTTTTTACAATTTCTAATTCACCATTCAGTCTTCTGTATTCATTTTCGCATGATTCATAATCCAGTGAAATTGATTCTTTGAGCCCAACGATTTCTTCATAGTTCTTCTCCATCTGTAGTTCGATCTTTTGGAGCATTTCAAGACTACTCTGCCTGGGGAGTTCTTTATCATTGTAGATCTCAAATTCTTTCATCGTTAAGCCCACTTCCTTTAATTTTTCGAGAAATCGATTTTCGTTTTCCATCAACTCGGTTCGTCGTCTTTCAAGCTCAGAGCAAATATCTTGAAGATTACTCTTTAGCTCCTCGATTCTTTTACTCAGCTGATCCTTAGCTTCTCTCAACTGTGAAATTTTTGCCTCGCTTTGAACTTTTTTGTTCAAGAGATCTTCGATTTCTTTTGATAGTTTTCTTATCCCTTCTTTCACAGAATTGTTGTAACCCATACGTTGAAGATCATTCTCTATCGCATTCATTTTCTCGAGGCAACTGAGTAAGTCTCTGTTGATCTGGTTGAGATGTTCAGTCACATCATCCCTTACCTTGTATAGTGTTTTGAGTTGCAGATCTAACTGTTCCTTCTGCTTTTGGTATTCCTCAATCGATTTCTTTAGCTCCTGGTATTTCTGTATATCTATATGCTGTTGAATGATTGTGGTTTTTCGAAAGACATTCCCACACACAGGGCATGTATCACCATCTTGCAAATTTTGTGCTATCTCTTGAGACATTGCTATCAAAGCCGTTTGTTTCATTTGATTGTAGTCCTTTTCAAGTTGTCGAAGTGTGTTTTTGACATCGTTCAATGTGTTTTGTTTTTGGGATATTTGTTTTTCAACCTCAGAAAGGTTATTTTGATTATTTATCTTTTCTCTGTCCAAAAGTGATTTCAAAGTTTTTAATTGATTCAGATCATTCAAAAGAGGTTCGCTTTGTAAATCAATTTTCTGAAGTTCTGCCCGCTCAAGATTCAGTTTATTAATATGCTGCTGGATCTCATCTCGGTTTCTCTCAAAATCTATGAGTTCTTGTTTAATCTTTGCAATATCATCTTGGAGTTTTTTGATTTGTTCTTCTATTCTTCTTTGTTCTTTTTGCGATGATTCTACCTTCTCGCGAATAGCCAGTAAAATTTGATGATCTTTCCCCAAAGACTTGGCAAGACTTATCTTCCTTTCCTCTTCTGCTCTGGCGATAAGTTTATTCTTTTCATTCTTCAATTGTTCAATGCCTTTTTCAAGTTCCTTTATTCTCTGCCACGAGACTCTCTGCTGTTCTATCAACTTGAGTTTTTCTGCTGTCGATTCAAGTTGTTCTTGGAGTTCTTTCAGTTTTGTGTTACAGAATTCAATCTTTTCTAAAGTCGCAACATTGGAGATTTGTTCAAATCTTACTCTCAGATCACTCAGGTGGGCTTGCATCTTCTCGTGCTCAATTTGAAGATTTTTCACAATTTCGTTGATCTTTTCTTGCACAGATTTTAGAACCTTTTTCGGAAAAAGTACATCGAAGACTATATCGTTGATCTCCGATCTTTTTGCGGTGAGTAAATACGTTGCTCTTCCTTGAGGCAAGAAAAAGGTGCTGATGAAGCTCTCATAAGTTGTATCCAAGATCCTTTGAAGTTCCCTGTCTACATGAGTTCTCTGAGTGGCTATGATCGCATCGTTCTCTAAGAGCAAGGCTTCTGTGCCCGATGATCTTACTCGTCTGAATACTTCATATTTCTTCCCATTTCTCAGAAAAGAGAACCTTACTTGGCAGGTAGAGGTTGATGAACGAACGTAATCTTGGGGACTTTTCCTTCCGTACCTTACACCTGTACCATAGAGTGCAAAAACAATTGCCTCGAGCAAGGAGGATTTTCCAGCGCCATTTTGTCCAAGGATTAAGAAAACACCTTCTTTGAACTCTACTTTACATTTTTCGATTCCCAGAAAGTTCTCCACTTCAAGGCTGAGTGGCTTGATTTTCATCAACCTCCTTGAACAACTTCTCTACAAGCTTTACCATGGGTTCTTCGAATTCACCAAATCTTCCTTTCACATAGTTACGATACAGATCTATCACGTCAATTTTCTGGCGAGTCACAGAGGAAAAATCTTTTTCTTCCATATTTTTCTTGAACTCGACCTTAACGACACATTCAAAGTTTTCCATCAAATACTTTCTGACCTCATTTGAGGGCAGATTATCGAATATGACTCTTGCATATCCATCAAAGACCTTCAGCTGTCCAGCTAAGGTGTGCAGCGAAGATTCTGAGTAATCAGACATTCTGAAGGTTTTGAGTTTCTTACAAGGTGTGTCGATACGACGCACAAGAGTTTTTCTCTGGTTGAACTCGATTATGAAAGCACCTTTGATATCTCGTTCCTCGCCGAAATCCAGTGCAATCGTCGAGCCTGCGTAACATGTGATTGGAGATTGCTGAACTATCGAGTTGTTATGAATATGTCCAAGTGCGACATAGTCTAATCCCGTTGGAATAACTGATTTCTTGATTTGTATACCCAAAGCAATCTCTTTATCTGACTCGATCAAACCTTCGATCAATAAGTGCCCAGCCAGTACATTTATTTTGTTCTCTTCTATCTGGTTTCGTATATTCGCCAAAAAATTGTTTAGATATTCCCCCGCCAAAGTTATTGAATCTTCTGATGTACCGATTAACCTTTGTGGGTCTGTATATGGTAAGAAAAAGAGCTTAAAATGTTCTAAGTTAATCTGTCCGGGTCGATCAACGATCGTCAAGTTTTTGGTGGGAAGATTCTTCCAAGCTTTGAGACCCTGCCAATCATGGTTGCCCAAAACAAGAAATGTATGTGCAATTTTGGAAAATTTTGCAAGAATGTCGCTCAATGTCGCCAAAGCCTCGATTTTTGGGGATACCCTACTGTGCAAGACATCTCCTGTTATCAGGACGAGCTGAACTCTTTCTTGCTCAGCAACCTCTACAAGATGTAACAAAGTTTTCTTGGTTTCTTCTAATCTGTCAACTGGCTTGGAACCAGTCCATGATTCCAAACCAAGATGCCAATCAGATGTGTGAAGAATCTTCAAGATTATCCACCAACCTTGAAAACATTTTCTTCAGATGGAAAAACCCTATTTCTAACATCTGATACATATTTTTGGATAGCTTCCAAAGATTCTTGATAAAGATTCGCGTATCTTCTTGCAAATTTTGGAAGAAAGATAGGATTCAAACCAAGCACATCATGAAGCACCAAAACTTGTCCATCGCAGTATCTGCCAGATCCAATACCAATTGTTGGTATCGAGAGATTCTCGGTGATCATCTTTGCAGTTTCCTCGACGACCATTTCAAGAACTATCGCGAAAACCCCAGCCTTTTCAAGGGCTTTTGCTTCTTCCAAGAGATATTTAGCACCCTTATCATCTTTACCCTGTACCTTGTATCCACCAAATACGTTTACAGATTGCGGTGTCAACCCAAGATGGCCCATTACTGGTATACCAGCCTTAATCAGTCTTTCAATCAGAGAGGCATAGAACGAACCTCCCTCGAGCTTTACTGCGTTTGCGCCCGCTTCTTTCAAGAATCTCCCGGCGTTTTTCACTGCTTCGTCTGTGGAACATTGATATGACAAAAATGGCATATCGGCTATTATGAATGCCTCAGGTGCGCCTCTTCTCACAGCTTGAGTGTGACGGATCATATCTTCCATCGTTGCTGGTAATGTATCAAAATAACCAAGGACGTTGTTTGCCAGTGAATCTCCTACCAAGATGGCGTCAATACCTGACTGATGGACTATATTGGCAAATGGTGCATCATAAGCGGTTATCATGACAATAGGTTGTTTTCCTTTCATTGATATAAATTTCTGAACGTTCATTTTCTCACCCCTCTTTAATTTCTTTCAATACTCTTATCATACTCATATACAAATCAGCGTGCTGTTGAAAACAATCTTCAAAAAGTTTTCTTTCGCCTTCAACAACAGACCAATCACCTCTTGCGACTGGGCCCGTCAAAGAAGCTTTGGCACCCAAAGCCGATATATTTTTTGAGGTGTTAAACATCAAAGGTGGTATGATCTTTTCAAAGCCATCAATGCCATACAGATCGTACAATCTTTCTGCCAGATAAGCAAGCCCAACAGTGAAATTAGACGCCAGTACAGCAGCCAAATGATAAGCTATTTTTGCTTGCTTTGGTATTTCAACCCAGCAATTGGATATCTGTTGAACTATCTTTCTTGCAAGCTCAAGGCCTTTCTCATTTCCTTCGATCCCAAAACAACACTTTTTGACTGTTTTGAGAGCGATTTTCTCGCTGGCAAAAGAGAGATTCGGATGAATCGATCCTCTACCCCACCCTTGTTCATCGGCGTCCTCAAAGATCTCAGACGATAAAAAACCACTGAAATGATAGATGCTCACGTTATTACTCAGTTTCTTTCTGAGTCTTGAATATATCAGGCCTATCATACTGTCTGGAACAGATAAGAAAACGATATCTCTCAAAGAAAAATCTTCATCATAAGTAACCGGCATACCTTGGCCAATTTGTTGTACAAATCTTGTTGCCTTCTCTCTTGATCGTGAAACAACATATCCTACTGAGAAATCTCTCTTGATGAGTACTTTACTCAAAACCAAACTAACCTTACTGGTTCCAGCTATATTAATGAACATGATCTTCTCACCATATTAAATTAAACCACATAATGATAAAATTCTTTTGTGAAAGGTTTCTAGGAGGTTAGCCGATGAAGTGTAAGAAATGTTCCAAGACCGCAGTAATACATCTTCGTCAGCACAATGTAGCTTATTGTAAAGAGCATTTTTTTGATTACTTTGAAAGGCGTGTTGAAAAAACCATAGCTGAATATTCGATGTTTAAGAAAAACGACAAAATACTTGTGGCTGTCTCTGGTGGTAAAGACAGTATGACTTTGTGGTATGTTTTAAGTAAGCTCGGATATAAAGCCGACGGTTTAGTCATAGATGTTGGCACTACGAATCTTCAAATTGATTCCCTTCAACAGTTGGCAAAAGGAATAGATTCCCAACTGAAATTTGTGGACGTGAAAGATTATCTTGATGGATTTACAGCACCTCAAGTAGCTCGATTGATCAAAAGACCAACCTGCTCAGTTTGTGGAAATATCAGAAGATACCTGATGAACAAGATGGCTTGTGAAAATGGATATGATGTTGTAGCGACTGGTCATAACCTTGATGATGAGGTCTCTTTTTTGTTGGGGAATGTCCTAAATTGGAATATGGGATATTTGCACAGACAAACCCCATTCATGCCAAGAACACACGAAAAACTCGTAGCAAAGGCAAAACCATTGGTTTGGTTGACAGAAAAAGAGATATACATATATGCATTGCTAAATGACATACCCTTTTACAGCGAAAGATGTCCCTTTTCCAAAGATGCCAGTTCTCTGAAATACAAGAGAGTTCTCAACGAAATTGAAGTCGATCAACCTGGAACAAAACTCAGGTTCTACAAACAATTTCAAAGATTAGAGTTTTTCAAAGACAATACAGTGCAGCTGAGAGATTGTCCCCTATGTGGTTATCCAACTACCTCTGAAAAATGTAGTTTTTGCAGAATGAAAGAGAGGGTAGAAGATGCCCTGGGAAAACAGAAGAATTGATATTTTCATACCTATAATTGTAGCTTTTCTCATGGTCATAGGCCTTCTTGCCATTTACAGTGCTACCAGAGATTACGGAAATACCTTTGTTAGGAAACAAATTGTGTGGGATATACTGGGTTTAGCCGCACTCTTTTTAACGATGTTACTTAGAGAAAGGGATCTACACAGACTTTCTTGGGTTTTGTATGTGTTCTGTTTGATCAGTTTGACACTTGTTCTCTTCTTTGGAACGATATCTGGTGGTGCCCGGCGATGGTTTGATTTGAAGATAGGGTATTTTCAGCCTTCAGAACTTGCAAAGATGTGTGTAATTCTTATCACTGCCACAATGTTGATGAAAGTTTCAACAAAACGCATATTTTTCTCG
>JBKBIU010000356.1:0-1559 GCA_046294065.1 Pseudothermotoga sp. | reverse complement strand
CTAAGTAACCTGTTGAAGTTCCGTACAGTAAGTCGACAATGACCTTTAAACCAGCCAATTTGATTCTTTCCAGGTCTATTTTTTGTGCAATCGCTTTTATATATTCTGCCTTTGGTTCGAAAATCTCAAAAAGATCCTTACTGCTTGCTTCACGTATACTGATCATGGGTATCTTCTTCTCGTCTATCTTCTCGATCAAAGTTTCTATTTCTTTTGTTACCTCAGGCGGAGCGGGTGAACCATCTGCCGGGTTGAATTTTATTCCACAGTATTCAGGCGCGTTGTGCGATGCCGTAATGTTTATACCACCAGAAAGTTTATAATGCCTTATGGCAAAAGAAACAACAGGTGTGGGTGTGGGATTTTCGGGCATCAGAACCTTAATTCCGTTTGCTGTAAGAACTTGGGCTGCTAACTGTGCGTAGTGCTCTGTCATAAAACGAGTATCTCGTGCCACAATCAGTGTTTTCCCACCTGTCTTTTTGACATATTCAGCGATTGCTTGACTCACTATTTTCACATTGCTGAATGTAAACTGATCACTTATGATGGCTCTCCAACCAGATGTACCGAACTTTATCTTCATCATTCCATCCCTCCCAGCCAGAGACGCCTCTGAAGGTGCTTATCATACTCGCTCCAAAGTTTTTCCGCGCCATTTTTCCTTTCCTTTTCGCCTATGGTTCTAAAACGTGCAAGTTTTGCATCCATGTTCTCAAGCATGTGTATGACAAAGGCCTCTGCCGTTTTTGGAACTACAGGAGACCCCCACTCAAGTTCTCCGTGATGAGAAAGAATAATGTGTTCAAGCTGCATTAATTTGTTCTTGCTTAAGGACGTTTTAACGGCATATTCTCTGAGTATCTGTGTACCGAGAACTATGTGCCCAATGAGTTCACCTTCGTCTGTCACCTCAAAACCTTTTTGAGTTACCCTGTATTCTTTTACCTTTCCCACGTCGTGCAGTATCGCACCAGCAATTAGAATGTCCCTGTTGAGAGATTGTTCATACACCGTCGAGATCTTTTTACATGAACTTGCTACATCTACAGTGTGTTCAAGCAATCCACCAATATAAGCGTGGTGAACGTTGACTCCGGCGGGGGCTCGAATGAATTCCTTGATGAACTGTTCGTCCTCTACAAATAAATTGAGCAGTAACCTTCTTAGATCATCGTCTCGTATTTCTTTCACAAATATTGTCAGTTTTTCATACATTTTGTCCATATCTTGGCTTGTCACATCGACGAATCTTTGAAAATCATACTCGGAATCAGAAAGACATCGCACGGAATCTGGTTCTCTGTCCAAGTTGAGTTGAGCGTGGTCCTCAAAGTAAACAATTCTCCCTTTTGCCAAGACGACGTCACCTTCGCTGACTTTGGCGAAGTTCTTATCGGCGTTGTACCAATCAACGGCTCTTATACTTCCAGTCTTGTCGGTCAAAGTCATCAGGAGAAATTTCTTTTGATCTTTTGCCTCTTGTAACTTCTTACTCGACACTTTAGCTATGATTTCAACATTTTCATTCAATTTTTGATTGAGCTGTTGGATGAACG
>JBKBIU010000066.1:0-7296 GCA_046294065.1 Pseudothermotoga sp. | reverse complement strand
GGGGAAGTGGCAGACTTTGTCAAAAGACCCATTCATAGATGATTTATTAGATCAGGGCAACGAAGAATTTCTCAAAGGTCTTTCCTTTTACAGGGCAAAACACAGGGTAAGAATGTGCAATCTCTATTTCGAGGCTGAAAAAAGAGGTTATGCAGTGGCTGGGACTTCTAATAAGACTGAGATTCTCACGGGATTGTATGTAAAATGGGGCGATGATGCCTCTGATTTTGAACCGATCGCGCACCTTTATAAAACAGAGGTCTTTGAACTAGCAAAAGAGCTAAATGTACCAGAGAAGATCATCAAAAAGGCACCATCTCCAGATCTGATACCAGGTCTGATAGATGAGTTTGCTTTTGGAATGAATTATCAAGAATTAGACAAGATTTTAAAGAAGATAGAGAGTGGCTCAAGACTTGACGATGAAGACCCTCAGAAGGTAGAAAGAGTTCTGAAAATACTCAAGGCTGCAGAAAAAAGAAAGATCAAATATGTCAAAATCACTGACCTTTAAAGGTAGTACGGGGTTATAAGATATCTGTCATGGTATTGCCCGTCTAATCAGACAAAAGGATCAAGGTACACTGTTAAAAAGGCAGATAACGATGTGTTCAAAGAGAACATAGAGTTGAATTGGTCAATAAATTCATGATAATCCAAGACAAAAGGCAGGCTTTCGCCTGCCTTTTTATTGGTTTTCCTTACGCATTTTTTGAAGAATTCAGCTTCGGTTCTTTGATTGGGTCCTGCTACCTGGTTTTACAAGAATCACCTTTTGCTCGCACAACGGACAATTTTCAGGTTCATAGATGGGTAGATCTAATTTCAAAAGCGAATAAAAAGGTACATCAAAGGGCAACGCTTGAGTTGATCTGTCTATGATACTGGCTATACAACAAATCTGCCCGCCAAACTCTTTGACGACCTCTGCAACTTCCAGGACAGATTTACCCGTTGTTGTAACATCTTCGACGATAGCTACTCTTTCACCTTCGTTTATTTGAAAACCTCTTCTGAGCTTCATCACACCGTCTTCCCTTTCTGTGAACATAGCACGAGCATTGAGATGCCGTGCAACTGTGTAAGCAACAATTATTCCACCAAGAGCTGGCCCTATCACAATATCTGGTTTATGTTGAATTATCTTTTGGGCTATCATCCTACCAACTTCGTCTCCATATTGAGGGTATTCGAAGATCTTGGCACACTGAATGTACTTTGAAGAGTGCTTACCTGATGACAAAAGAAAGTGTCCTTGTAGCACAGCCCCCACTTTCTGAAGCATCTCAAGCATACACAGACCTCCTTATCATTTCCATTGTTGCCTTTGGATCATCACTCTTATAGACCTCCCTGCCTATGACAGCGTAGTCGGCGACCTTTTTAATGTCTTCGATGCTCACGACATCCTTTTGATCATCTACTTCTCTTTTCATTCTTACGCCAGGTACAAGTATCTTAGTCCATATACTATCTCTCAATCTCATCGCCCACGTACCAGGTAGGACGAAAGAACTTCCCAGTTCTTTGAGTGACTCTATTTGTTTCAAGTAGTCTTCAAGTTCCCCTTCTATGGATGTGAGTTTTACGACAGAAAAAATGAGTTTGTCTGTGTTCTCAAGAGCAGCTTTGATTGTTTCCTTGCCTGCAGCGGCATGGACCGTGAAACCAACAACACAAGGATGATCCCACGATTTTATCGATCTCACTACCGTAGATGGTATATCGATAAATTTCAGATCTACAATTACTTTGAGACCTCTTTTTTCAAATTCGCTGAAGACACTCTTGCCATAGACTGCTACACTGTGTCCGATCTTAACATATTCAAAGGTTCCATATTTGTTAATGAATCCAAAGGGATCTTCCATGTCCAAACTTAACACTGGTATCACTCACAACACCTCCTTATGTGCTCTGCTATCCTTTCAACTATATGAGGGTCTTTGTAAATAGCAGTACCAAGACTTATGGCATCTGCACCAACTTTGAAAAAATCATCGGCATCTTTTTCGCACATGATACCACCAGAACCTATCACATAAAGCTCCGGAACCTTATTTTTGACTTCGTAAACAGCCCTCAGAGCAATGGGCTTCAATATGGGACCAGAGAGACCACCTTTGAAGACTTTATCATTCACGATTCGCAGTCCCCTAATGGTGTTGATGAGAGTTATCCCATTCCAACCATGGTCTTTCAAGATCTGAGCGATCTGTTCAACAAAACTGCCCTCGATACCAATCTTGGCTATTAGAAAACCCTTTAGTACTTTTCTCATATAGATCAACACATCTTGGAGAGAAGAGAGATCAGAAAGGATGTTTAATCCTCCTTTTTTCACGTTCGGGCATGAAAAATTGACCTCGATTGCCTCAAAATAGTCCTCGTACGGTGCTATCTTTTGTGCAACTCTCTTGTATTCTTGAGCATCGTCCCCACCAAGACTAAATATCACCTTTGTTTTTTCAAATAGTTCCTCGTACTGATTGTTGTTCAATTTTTCTATGAAGACATCTATTCCTACGTTCTCAAGGCCGATGTTGTTCATCAAATACTCTTGAGTTGCAAAAAGTCTTGGTGGAAGATTTCCTTCTTTGGGAAACAAAGTAATTGTTTTCAAGGTGTAAGCTCCTATGTATTTGGGATTGATCAACTTCAAGTACTCTCCCATGCCGCCAACACCCGATGCTATGACCAAAGGGGGATTCAGTTCCATACAAGATCACCTCTGAATACAGGCCCATCAACACAGACGTGTTTAATGCCTTCTTTGGTCTGAATCGCACAACCACGACAAGCACCGATCCCACAAGCCATGTACTCGTTGAAAGATATGTAAACCGGTGCCTTTTGGCGCAGTAGGTCAAAGGCTACTTTCTCCATTTGATCCGAACCCACTACGTAAAACCAGTCATAACCACTCAAAGATTCGAGTAATCCAACGAACTCATCGTTGCCGTAGACTACTTTGAATGGTATCTCTGCCAAAAGTTTTTCAATAGAACCTATGAAAACATCACAGTTATACCTCCCATGAAGATCAAACGCCATAGCAAGACAAGCCGGTGTTGCTATCATCGCACCTTTTCCTGAAGGTGGAACAAACCCTTTCCCCAAAGGACCATGTGCCTTCAATACCTTTTGTTCAACTATGTACCCTGTCCCTTTCCCTATAACCTCAACACCTATGGCAAGATCGTTAAACCACTCTCCAAGTGCGAAAGGTTTTCTAACGACTGATGGTGTCTCGATCATGATGAACTGAGTTGGGATAAAGTCCAGTTTCTCGTTGAAGGTAATTATGAAGCTGTTCTCAGTAACTTTAAGAGTGTTCTTGGTCGTTAAAGAGAAATTCTCCATCCCAGTACACCCACTTTCCTTTCAGTTTTACACCAACAATCTTTCCTTTGAGCTTGATACCATCAAAAACACAATTTTTGCCCTTACTGTGAAAGTTTCTCACATCAACTATGTATTCAGCTTCTGGATCGATCACGGTGATATTTCCAAGATCGAAATCAGTTTCAAGCCCCAAGATTTTTCTTGGTGCTATCGTCATCTTCTGTATAGTTTTTTCAAGATCCATGGTTGTTGTATAAAAAGCGCTAAAAGCCACTTCAATGCCACTCGTTCCATAGGCAGCTCTTTCAAAATCAGAGGTTTTTTCATGGTGCGGTGCATGATCGGTTGCAAAAACATCAATTATATCCTTCCTAACAGCCTCCAAGAGAGATTGTCGGTCTTTTTCTGTTGCGAATGGTGGATTGACTTTAAAATTTGTGTTTTTGATATCCTCCATATTAAAAAAAAGATGATGGGGTGTCACTTCACACGATACTTGAACATATTTTCTAAGATGCTGAATCGTCTCTATTGAAAATTCTGTTGTGACATGTTGAATATGAAATCTTTTAAAACCGTATTCTAAACCCAGCATCACATTTCGAAAGATACTGATCGACTCGCTACTGATGGGACGCTTTCGAATATTCAGTGGTGTACCTTCGTAAAAAAGACCACCTACTTCGTAGAACTGACTATGATCCAAAAGCAGGTCTGGTTTTTTCGATTTGAATGTCCAAAAGATCTTTTGCGTATCGTATTCTATCCCATCATTAGAATAACAAAGAATCCTTTTCCCATCAGGTTCTAATTGGCCAAAAAAGGAACATGTCCAGTAATAATCAATGATCTTTCCTTTGGCAAGTTCAAAATGCATCTTAAAGACATTCTCGGTCTCGATGGGAGGCTTTGTATTTGGTTGAATCAGGACAGCTCCAAATCCACCGGCAACGGCGGCTCTTTCAAGTGAATTGTAATCTTCCTGATCCAACAATCTTACATGCGTGTGTATATCAAAAAAGTTTGGACATGCCACAAGACCTTTCTGATTTGCTGGTGTATCTATCTTCATTTCTTGCCATCTTCGTATCACAGGATTATAGATTTTCAAAGTTCCTCCCCCCAAAAATTAAAATAAAAGGGGCTTTCTCAAGCCCCTTCAAAAAGACTCATAACTATCATTGTATTGAAGATCGTTTCAATTTTTTGCCAGTCTCGCATGTACATCATTCTCACCTCTGAAATCCTCAAGTCAAGATTCTATCATCGTACTGTCTATCACATTTTTCTTGAAAGTTACTTTGTTGTTTCATCAAGATTTTGTCATACATCCACGAGTGCTCCCAGAAATTGGCTCTTGTACAACTGCGCATAGAAACCGTTCTTTTCAAGCAACCCCTTGTGCGTACCTTTTTCTATTATCTTACCTTCGTTCATAACCAGTATCAGATCTGCATTTCTTATCGTCGACAACCTGTGAGCTATGATAAAACTTGTTCGACCTTTCATCAGTTCATCCATTGCCTTTTGGATGTAGATTTCAGTCAAAGTATCAACATTACTCGTTGCTTCGTCTAGGATCAAGATATCAGGATCTGCCAGAAAGGCCCTTGCGATAGTTATGAGTTGCTTTTCTCCGTAAGATATGTTGGTTGCTTCTTCGTTTATGATTGTGTCATAACCATCTGGTAGAGCCATTATGAAGTGATGCGCTTGAGCCATCTTTGTAGCTTTTACTATTTCCTCTTCTGTAGCATTTTCTTTGCCGTAGGCTATATTCTCCCTTATCGTACCATTGAACAACCAAGTGTCTTGAAGCACCATCCCAAAGCATTTTCTTAGATTGTTCTTGTGAATGTCTCTTATATCTATCCCGTCAAGTTTTATGCTGCCCCTTTGAATTTCATAAAACCTCATCAGCAAATTCACAAGTGTGGTTTTGCCAGCACCTGTTGGACCAACAATTGCGATTCTTTGACCGCTTTTGACTTCTATGTTCAGATCTTCTATCAGTGGTTTTTCTGGAACATAACTGAAATAAACCTTTTCAAAGTTGATCTCTCCCTTCGCCTTGTCGATCCTGATTGCGTCCAATCTTTCTGGTTGTTCTTCTTGTTCGTCCAATACCTCGAAAACTCTTTCGGCGGCGGCAATGGTTGACTGAATCAAGTTGGCTATATTCGATATCTGCACGATTGGTTGTGTAAACTGTTGTGAGTATTGAATGAAGGCTTGAACATCACCTATCGTTATGGCTCTCTTTGTTACAAGAATTCCTCCAACAACGGAAACTATCACATATCCAAGATTACCTATGAACCTCATCAAAGGCATTATCATACCAGACAAAAACTGAGCCTTGTAACTGGCGTCACATAAATTTTCATTTATCTTTTCAAATTTCTCGACAGCATCTCTTTCTCTCAAATAAGCTTTCACAACTACATGACCGCCATAGACCTCCTCTGCATGTCCGCTCAGTTCACCTAAATGTTTTTGCTGTCTGACAAAATGTTTTTGAGAAGATTTTGCAATAAAGATTGTTACTGCAATACTCAAAGGCAACGTCAGAACAGTCACACCTGTCAACAGTGGGCTTATCGTCAACATCATGATCAAAACTCCGACGACGGAGATGATCCCAGATACAAATTGAACAAAACTCTGTTGTAAAGTGTTGCTTATAAGATCGACGTCGTTTATCACACGACTGAGTATTTCTCCGTGAGTTCTCGAATCATAGAATCTAAGAGGCAATTTTGCCAGTTTTTCTGATATATCTTTTCTCATCTTCATGACTATTTTCTGCGAAACGCCTGCCATTATATATTGTTGAACGTAGTTGAGTAAAGCACTGACAATATATAAAAGACTAACCTGAATTAATATCTTTGCAACGTAAGAAAAGTTTATAGCTGCATTTGGTAAGCGGAACATCTTTGCCATAATCCCGCGGAAGATCTCAGTCGTAGCTCTGCCGAGTATCTTTGGTGCTATTATCGTCAGTACAGTCGCGGCAACGGTGATGGCAAGAACGATCAATATGGGAACAAGGTAAGGTTTGAGATAGGTGATCAATCTCTTGAGTGTTCCTTTGAAATCCTTGGCTTTTTCTGCAGGTCTTGCTAAAATAGGTCCACCAGGCCTTGGACCTCTTTCTGGCATGGGTCTGAACTGTGGTGAAATCTTTTTTTCATCGGCCATTGAGTTCACCTCCGACTGCTTCTTCTTCAGAGATCTGTGACAGTACTATTTCTCTGTAAATTTCGTTTGATTGCATCAATTCTTTATGATTTCCTATTCCCTGTATCTTCCCATCTTTCAGGACAATGATTTGATCTGCGTGCATTATCGTTGCAACTCTTTGCGCAACAATAATAACAGTGGCATCTTTTGTTTCCTTCAGCAGTCTTGTTCTAACACGTGCATCTGTTTTGAAATCCAGTGCAGAGAAAGTATCATCAAAGAGATAGATCCTTGGTTTTGATGCGATGGCACGGGCTATGGATATTCTCTGCTTTTGTCCACCTGACAAATCAGTCCCACCTTGTGCAATCTTCGTGTTTAATCCTTCTGGCATCTTCTGAGCAAACTCATTCACCTGTGCTATCTCAGCTGCGTTGAATATATCTTCATTCGTCAGTTCATCTCTCCCAAATCTTATGTTTTCGGCTATCGTACCAGAAAAGATGATCGCCTTCTGGGGTGCGTAACCTATCATTCCTCTTAACTTTTCCAACGGAATTTGACGTACATCAACGCCATCTATCTTGATGCTACCTTTTGTAACGTCATAGAACCTCAAAATGAGATTCAACACAGTGGTTTTCCCAGAGCCTGTACTGCCAATGATGGCAGTCACCTTACCGGGTTCGGCTCTGAATGATATATCTTGCAGGGCTGTTTCCTTGGCTCCTGGATAGTGGAAGGTCACATTTTCAAATTCAATTA
>JBKBIU010000355.1:0-1565 GCA_046294065.1 Pseudothermotoga sp. | reverse complement strand
AACCAGTTCACTCATGATCTATCCCGCTTTTCTACAAATCTTGTTATTATTATTGTTCCAACAAAACTGAAGAGAGAGTAAATCAGTGCAACATCAAGAAGATATGATTTTTTAAGTATTAAGGCACATATTGCAATAATCATGACGATTTTCGCTGATAGAAGATTGAATCCCAAAATTCTATCCCAAGGCGCAGGTCCTAAGACTGCTCTCAAGGTCAAAGCCACCGCTAAGATAGCTAAAACCCATAAGATCACTTGCTCAAAAATCATCTTCAGCCTCCCTTCAATGGATTCTCCAATTTCTCGCGAATATCCTGTTGCCACCGATTCCCTTTCTCTTTCTGATGATACAGATGCAAAATTTGCAGAGTTTTCCCCGACTTGTCGACGGTAACCGTGCCGGGCGTCAATGTGATGGAAATAGCGAGCAAACAAAGGGAAAAGTCATTTTCCAAATCACTTTCATATTTGGCTATTTCAACCTTAACTTTGTTGGAGAATATATAATATATTGCCTTAACTCCTGAAACATAAATTTGGAAAAGCAAAACTAAAAGGTATCCAAGGAAGTTTGTCAAAGGTATACTGTAAAAAACTCTGTATTCTTTGCTCAACAAATATCTCTCCACGAACATCAAAGCGATTGTACCTCCACCCAAACCCATTACGACTTGCAGAACTCCGAGTTCTTCATTTAAAAGCAGCCAAAATATAGTAAGTAGACCGATATACAAAGAAAACAATTGGAATACCTCCGTTTTGAAAATATGGTGAAATATCCTTCACATTTTACAGTGTACTATAAAACTTCTTCATGATCAAAAGATAAAGTGTCTTCTTATTAGAAAAAACGACTCTTTTCAACGTTTAACGTGAGAATGTGTCATCTAACGTAGAAAGTATTAGAATGAAATTACTGAGAAAACTAAATGGTGATCCTTGGGAGATACAAAAATTTCAATTTACTCTCTTTGAATACGGGCTTGTTAGCTATATTTTCACTTCAGTCACATTCTCTTGACAATGATTTGTAATGATTCTTTCTTGGAAATAATACCAATTAGTTTTGCTGTATTTGCTGATTTTGTTCTAAAATTGTGATAAAGAAGATAAAGATGAGCGAGGCGATCTGATGAAACACGATCATATCACGATGAAAATTGGGAACAAAAGAAATTTGATAGAGCTTCTCATGGCAACTGGTCCTCGAACAAGGGCAAGTCTATCACGCGAATCGGGCTTGGCACCGAGTGCTGTTACTAGATTGATTCGTGAACTAATGGAGGATGGAATCATCACTGTGATCCAGTTTGAGGAAAAGACCGAGCCAGGCCGCAAAGGTGAAGTTCTAAGTTTGAGTGAAAAACCTGTTGCAGCTATCTTTGACATAGGTGTGACGAAAACTTCTTTAGGAGTGGCTTTTTTGAATGGTAAGGTAGACATAGTTTCTTGTTTCAACACTCCAGAGACGCCTCAAGACTTTTTCAGATTGGCAAAGGAAAAGGTCAATATCATGAGGAGCGTTTACGATTTTCAGATGGTATCATTCTCAGTACCAGGAAT
>JBKBIU010000065.1:0-7336 GCA_046294065.1 Pseudothermotoga sp. | reverse complement strand
CAAGGGACTGCAGTAGTAATTGATTATTTGTATGTCCAGTTGTGAGCAGGAGTTTTTTCAAACCGAACTTCTGGTTGAACAATAAACTGTACTGTGATTCCAGTTTTTGTGGAATCTTCGGCGGCACGACTTCAATACGTACAATCTTTCTTTCAACAGCCATCTTGAGATATTTGCTCACCTGAACTCTTGAGACACCAAGTTTTTTTGCGATGTCTTTTTGTAAGATGTTTTTAACGTAATAATCGTATGCTACTTCAAAAAGTAGATCATCACTAATTGTCATTCTTTCACCGCCCCACTCACCAATCCAGAAATGAAATATCTTTGAAGCAATATGAAAACTATTAATGGAGGCAAAGTGGCAAAGACCGATCCTGCAAACAATGGACCCCAACGAGTTTGATATTGCCCCACAAAGACAGAAAGAAAGGTTGGTATCGTCTGCAACCTTTTGCTTGTCAACAACGACATTGAATAGAGTAATTCACTCCAGGCGAATAAGAATGCGTAAACTCCCACCGCGGCTATACCAGGCAAGGTTACGGGAAAGATCACTCTCAAGAATGCTCTTGTCCTGTTGCATCCATCTATCAGTGCTGCTTCTTCAAGTGATTTTGGTACAGATAGAAAAAAGCTCCTCAGGAAAACTATCGTTATGGGAGTCGTGAAAGGTAAGTAAGCCAAGATCAAACCGATGTGCGTATCGAGTAATTTTATCCAATCCAGGAATTTGAAGATTGGAACTAAGAAAACCACCATAGGAAACATTTGAAAGATCAGAACGCTTACCAAGAGTTCACTTTTAAATCTAAAGGAATAACGTGAAAAAGCATACGCTGGAAAAATTCCAACGACCAATGAAAACAACATGGTCCCAAGACCAACTATTACACTGTTTAGAAAATATCTTTTGAAATCAAGGCTGGCTATTTTCTGATAGTGTTCAGCTGTCCAGCTCTTTGGTATATATATTATGGGATAGCTGTATATTTGCTGATAAGTTTTCAAGGAAGTCAGCACAAGCCAAACGAAGGGAAAGGCAATTACAGTAGCTATGAAGGTCAAAAGAATATATGAAACAACTTTCATCATCCTTTTCTTTGTGCTTCTCCTCATCATGTTA
This sequence comes from Pseudothermotoga sp., assembly GCA_046294065.1. Lineage (GTDB taxonomy): Bacteria > Thermotogota > Thermotogae > Thermotogales > DSM-5069 > Pseudothermotoga_B. The sequence continues at coordinate 6,210 of JBKBIU010000065.1, read as the reverse complement.
TCACTTCCCTTGCCATCTTTTTGGTAAATAGATATAGGAACACCTTTTTCACAAAAATCCATCCCTTTAGGTTACATAAGTAACTTACTTATGTAACACACATGATTAATATAACATCTTCCCAATACAAAATTCAACAAAGAATGATCAAAGAAAACGGAAGGAAAAGCAAGATAAATGAAGAATGAAGAAGAAAACCATCACTCACCGGTTGCAGAGGGAGAATCTGGATGTATTTTTAAGAAAACCTTTGTCCCAATTCCCATAATTGAATGAACTGCCCAAGAAATAGAAAGTTTCCGAAGAATATGTTTAACGATCGCAAGCCCTAGACCTGCTCCCGAATAACTTCTTGCATTACCCGCTCTGTAGAAACGAGCTGTGATGTTTTTGAGATCCTCTTGTGGTATACCTACACCATGATCTTGAATTATCAAAAAGTCTCTTTGCGAAAGAATTTCTACAATCCCACCGTCTTTTGAGTATTTGATGGCATTTGATACTAAATTCCTAATAACTATTTTCAAGGCTTCCGGATCGGCTTGGATGAATTTATTGGTCCTGATATCGACACGGAGATTCTTCTGTCTCATTTTTTCTTCATATTCTACCAGGACATCACGCAACAACCTGTTGAGACTCAATCTTTGATAATGAGGGATATATTCACTTTGTTCCAATTTTGATAACAGAACCAATTGCTCTATAATCTTTTGCATTCTTTTTAGATGTCTTTCTATCTTCAGAAGACTTTCCTGAACATATTCTCCTTCTTTCGCAACCTCCAAAAGTCCAAGCATCGCAGTGATGGGTGTGAAAAGTTCATGAGCTACTGCATTGACGAAAAAAGTTTTTGAATCACTGAGTATTTGTTCTTTAGCTGTAGATTCTCCTTGATCTGGGTAAAAAAGTATCAAATCTGGTTTCAAGAGTAGCAATGGCCTATACTTTTCTATGATTTCATCCCAACTTGTATCCAACACCATGAACTGTCACCAACCTTTCTTTGCCTAACTTTCTTCTCAGCAGGCTCATGTATACATCAACGATTCTGTCGCTTCTATCTTCGTCACGCCATACAGCATCGAGTATCTCGGCTCTTGTGAAAACTTTTTTCGGATTTTGGAAGAGCAATAGAAGGATTTCAAACTCTTTCGAAGACAGTTGAACAGGTTCATCTCCTATTAACAACGTCCTTTCATTCACAAGCAACTTCATATCTTTGTGTACCAATTCTCTTTCTGCAAACGTAGTCGTTCTTCTAATTATTGCCCTGACCCTTGCTACGAGTTCTCTCGGATTAAATGGTTTTGTCACATAGTCATCGGCACCCATCTCAAGGCCCAGTATTTTGTCTCTATCTTCTCTAAGTGCTGTTAAAACTATGATGAAGGTCTTAGGACACATAAACCTTATTGAGGAGATCTCGTCCATGGCATCTCCGTCTGGCAACATTAGGTCAAGTATTATAACATCAAAACAGTTCTTTTCCAGTTCATTGTACATTTCTTCAATGCTCGATGCCGTCCTGACCTCATGTGAATCAAGTTTCAGATATCTGCTTACAACATCACTGACATCTTTCTCATCTTCTACAACTAAGATGTGAGCCATCTCATCCCTCCATTTAAATAATGCCAGGGTTATGTTAAAACTTTTTAATTTTTTTTCAAGTTACTTAGAAGAGACTATGGCAAAAACAAAGTGAAAATAGGAGGTGGAAAGATGAGAAGATTTCTTGGTCTGATTCTATTAGTAGCATCGGTAATTCTTTCGGCACAGACTCTCATTATCAAAGGATCAAACACGGTTTATCCAATTGCTCAACTCTGGGTTGAAGAATTCAAAAAGATCAACCCATCGGTGGTTGTAACACTGGAAGGTGCAGGTTCTACAACAGGTATAAAGGCACTCTTCAATGGTACGACAGATATTGCCAATTCCAGCAGATTTCTGAAAGCTTCTGAAGTTGAAGAAATGCACAAAGCCAGTAAATACTTTGCCCCCATTGTAATAGCTTACGATGGGCTTTCAGTTATCGTCAATCCAAACCTTGCCATTGATTCCATCACAATCGAAACTCTCAAGAAGATTTACACAGGAGAAATCACTCAATGGAATCAGGTAGATCCCAAACTTCCCAACAGACCCATAGTAGTTTACTCAAGAAACACTGCTTCTGGAACCTTTGAAACCTGGGTTGAAAAGGTACTACATGGTGAAAAGATGAGCCCAAGAGTTCAAATGCTCGAATCGTCCCAGGCAGAGATTGAAAGCGTCGCAAAGAACCAATATGCCATCGCTTACACAGGAATGGGCTATGTAACAAGCCAAGTCAAAGCGTTGAAGGTCAACGGAGTAGAACCAACGATCGCCAATGTCTTAGCAGGTGTCTATCCAATAAGCCGGCCTTTGTATGTTTTCATAGATCTTGCCAGATTCAACAACACTTGGCCACAAGAAGGTATCGTCGCTGATTATATAAGATTCATTCTTTCTCCCGAAGGGCAAAAGTTAGTTGAGAAGGCTGGATACATTCCTGCATACGGGACTGGTAAGTAATGGGCAAATTGGGTTCCGCTTTCTTCGTTGTCATCGTATCAATAGCTGCCATGATAGTGGCAGCTGCTTTGTTTTCCATAGTCTTTTTCATTTCATCTGAATCGATCAAGGCAATAAAAGAGGTAGGTTTCGGTCTCTTTTCACCGAACTGGTATCCTGTCTGGGCAGATGCAGAGTTTGGGATAAGAACAATGTTGTTCAATTCAATAATCTTAGCTGTGTGGACGAGCGCCTGGGTCTGGTCCATAGGTCTGATAGTTGCGCTCTACTTACACAGATTTGCTAAAAAGAAAGAAAAAGAAATCATGTTAAGAACTCTTGAATATGTCAGCGGCATTCCTTCAGTGGTATTAGGATTTTTTGGTGTAGTCGTACTGGGTGATCTATTTCTCAAATTTGGTGCATGGACGGCTCAAAATTTTTTAAATGCTTCTATAATGCTTTCTGTCTTGACTTTGCCTTTTATGATCAGCTTATCTTACCAATCTCTTGAAAAGGTACCAAGAGAAGTTGTAGAAGCAGCCATTGCTTTAGGAGCAAAGGATCTTTCTGTCATGGTAGTGGAAATCAAATATGCATCTTCTGGTTTGATAAACGCTATGCTCAGTGTTTTTAATAGAATATTCGGTGAGACGATGATCGTTCTGATGGTCGCAGGTGGGGCAAATGTTCTTGTTAAATCATTACTCGATCCGATACGCCCTCTGACTGCAGCACTTGGAAGTGAAATGGGCGAAGTAGAAATAGGTAGCCTTCATTACAGTTCTTTGTTCTTCATAGGCTTTTTGCTTCTTGTTGGTTCTTTGCTGTTGAATCTTCTTACGAATTATCTCACACGACAGCGTGATAGATGGGTAAAAGGGTGATCCTATGAGATGGGTCTTTAGAATTATCAGTTATACAGTTTTCATTGCTTTCATACTGATGCTAGGAATAATAATCTTTTCAGGAATCGTTTATTTTACCAAACCAGGCTTTTTCACACAATATCCAAGATCTGCGATGAGTGAAGGTGGAATATTTCCAATGCTCATTGGCTCTTTGCTACTAATGGTGGTTGTTTTCTTGGTTTCCATACCAACAGGTCTCTTAGGTACGATATTCATAACAGAATTTGCACCAAGAAGATTTTCTATGTTTTTGCAATCACTTGCTGCTACGATGAACAGTATACCATCGATAGTTTACGGTCTATTTGGTCTGAGCCTTTTTTGTGTCAAGCTATCACTAGGTACATCACTGATCTCTGCATCTTTGACTCTTTCAACAATGGCTATACCCTTTTTCATAAACAGCGCTGCCGAGTTCCTGAGAGCCGTTCCAAAGGAGTTGCGCGAAGGTGTCGTCGCACTTGGTGCAAACAAATTTCAAGCTACCTTGATGGTACTGCGAGCAAGCAAAAATGGGCTTTTGACAGCGCTTTTGTTAACTCTTGGGAGGGCTTTCAGTGAAACAGCTCCCATCTTAGTAACAGGCGCAGTCTTTTATGCAACACAGCTTCCAAGGAAAATCACAGATCCAGTTATGACACTTCCTACGAGTATTTATGCAATAGTCATGAACCTTGGTGAAAAGTCTCAGTGGATGGCAAAAGCCATGTCTTCACTCATGGTGATTGTGATGATTTTGACCTATTCAATAGTCCAATTTTTGAGGAGGCATAGAAATGAGTGAAATAGTTTTCGAGATAGAAAATCTGTTTGCCCATTACGGTAATCACAGGGTCCTGGACAATGTGAATGCAAGAATACCTTCAAAACAGATCACAGCAATTATGGGTCCTTCTGGTTGTGGAAAGAGTACATTGCTTCGATGTTTGAACAGACTGAATGATATGATACCTAGTTTTTCAATGAAAGGAACTATAAAATTTCATGGCCAAGACATATATTCAATCAAGAACTTGACGGAATATAGAAAAAAAGTGACAATGGTTTTTCAAAGGCCCAACCCTTTTCCAATGTCGGTGTTTGACAACGTGGCCTATGGCCTTAGAATTCAAGGTATCACTAAGAAAGAATTTCTTAGAGACAAGGTCGAGGAAGCCCTGAGAAAGGCTGCTTTGTGGGATGAAGTGAAAGATAAACTGAAAAAACCCGCTGTACAACTTTCAGGAGGTCAACAACAAAGACTCTGTATAGCCAGGGCTCTTGCTATTGAACCGGAGGTAATCTTGTTAGACGAACCAACCTCTGCGCTCGACCCAATCGCAACGACGAAGATAGAAAGATTACTTGAATCGATAGCTGAGCAGTATACTGTTATAATAGTAACTCACAGTATGGGGCAGGCTCTGAGAATAAGTGATGAGGTAATGTTTCTATATGAAGGACGTCTGATAGAATATGGTTTGACTTCAGAGGTTGTAAAAGAACCGAGACACGAAATGACTCGACAGTTTCTAACAGGAAAAATTGGATGAAGGAGAGGTGTCAATGACACAGAGAACTATTCACTACGAAAGAGAGATCAATTTTTTGAATGACAAGCTGAGGGAATTTCTAGGCGGTGTAGAGAATCTATTTGAAAGAACCCTCTTGGCTGTTCAATCTGGCGACGAAAAACTTATAAGAGATATAGAATTGATGGACGACTACTTTGATTCACTTGATCTTGAAATCCAGACAGTGGCTTTCGATGTCATTGCAAAATTTCAACCACTCGCGGACGACCTTAGATTTGTTGTTGCAATGATAGGTTTGTCGATCGATCTTGAAAGGATCGCCGATGAATGTGTCAATATAGCTCAATTGAGTAGGCACGTTCAAAGGGGAATAGAAAGCTTTACTTCCTGGAAGACATTGAATGAGATGATCAAGATAATTTTGACTATGTTCAAGGAAACCGTAGAAGCTGTGGAACACAAAGATCTTGATCTTGCAGTTAAAGTTTGGAAAAAAGACGATGACGTTGATCAACTTCACAATGCTGGTCATGAGAATCTTATTGACCTTGCCTGTGAAGAAACTAATCCAAAGATGATGAGACTGTACTTAGAGGAAGCCTTCTTGATAAGACACTTAGAAAGAATAGCAGATCATCTAACAAATATCTGTGAAAAACTTTATTTCATGAGCACGGGCAAGCAATTGAAAGAACTCATCAGAAAATCAAAGACTGAACAAAACTTCCCTGATGACTAGATTTTGAATGTAATAGATATGAATATTACCCATTACTACAGTAAATAGAGTGTAGATTAAAGTGCAAATGAATTGCTACCAAGAGGAAGATCGATGTTTTTAGATAAAAATGCATAGAGCAAAATAAATATTCTCGAAAAACTAGTCAATGAATCTGCTAAAAGGCGTAGACTACAGATGATTCCGTAAGCTGCATAATTCCCAATCTCCTTGTTCAGGAAATCAAGTAAGTCTTTGTTTTCTTTCAATTTCTTTGTCACGCTCTGAATGAAGAAATAAATCTATCATTTCCCAAAGAATCAACTTAATTGCTTTGCAAAAGACCAACCAGTTGAGTGAACAAACTTCTTTGTAAAATGAAAACATCTGAATTCCCTGGCATGACATGAAAAGGCTAAAGGTCTTTGCAAAATTGAATTTGTCTGCAGAAAACCTGTGCAAAAGGAGTAAAATTCTATTAACAACATTTGCAAAGGGGGTGAGCACAGTGAAAAGAAACTTGTTC
>JBKBIU010000064.1:0-7355 GCA_046294065.1 Pseudothermotoga sp. | reverse complement strand
TATTTTGCAGGTTATCCAGAAGGTGTATCCTTGGCAATATTGCTGATGAACGCCCTGACTCCGCTGATAGATCGTGCCTTCAAACCAAAGATTTTTGGAGAGGTGAAACCATGAAAGAATATATAAGAAACGGTGTTATCTTGCTTACTTACTGTCTCGTAGCTGGTTTTGCACTTGGCTTGGTCTACACGATTACGAAAGACCGTATCGCCATAACGGAGCTTGGAAAGAAATTTGAAGCGATAGAGGCTGTGTTGAAAGATGAGAGTGGAAAATATATAGTACCTTTAGAAAATATCAGAACAGTTGTTTCTCAGGTGAAGGATGAAACAAAGCAGATCTTCGAAGATGGTAAAGGTAAAGTTTACTCACCGGTCTATCAATTTAACTCGGATTTGGGACCTGTTTACGTTTTGAGTGGTTCAGCCATAGGTTACGGAGGGGCGGTCTCGGTTGTGGCAAGTTTTGTGAAAAAATCTGACGGTTTCATGCTTTTCTCAGTACGAGTGACGGATTACTCTCAAGAGACTCCAGGCCTTGGAGCGAAGATAGGTGAAGAGGATATTCAGAAACGATTCTATCCGATTGAACCATCTGCACTCCAAAATGGCATTCGTGTGGATAAAGATGCAAATATGTCAGATCTATCCGTTGAAGAAGCAAAGGCGAAGGGAATCGCAAAGGTCAGCGATGTGATGACGGGTGCGACGATTACTCCAAGAGCCGTTACGAATGCCATCAACGCCATGCTTTCTTATTTGAGATCGGGGGTGAAGTGATGAGTTCCCTGAAAGAGTTCACAAAAGGATTTTTCAGAGAAAACCCGACCTACGTTCAAGTATTAGGGATGTGTCCGACTCTTGCTGTTACAACAAGTGCAATCAACGGTCTTGGAATGGGACTTGCCGCAACAAGTGTATTGGCTCTCTCTAATGTAGTGATCTCCCTCATAAGAAAGAGTGTTCCTAAGAACCTTAGAATTCCTATTTTTATAACAGTCATAGCAACCTTTGTTACCATACTGGATCTATTGATGCATGCTTTCACCTATGATCTCTGGAAGACTTTGGGGCTCTTCATACCTTTGATAGTAGTGAACTGCATAATCATGGGACGTGCAGAGGCGTTTGCCTCCAAAAATGGTGTCTGGGCTGCTTTGTTGGACGGGCTTGGTATCGGTCTTGGATTTACAGGGTCTTTGGTTTTGCTGGGTACCGTAAGGGAGTTGCTTGGGAACGGGACCGTTTTTGGTTTGGAACTTTGGGGCAAGGCGTTCAATATCTTTGTCATGATACTCCCTCCAGGAGGTTACATGACCCTTGGACTCTTAGCTGCACTTTTTGCCTTCATCGGGATGAAGCGTAAACAAAGAGGTGAACAAAAATGAGAGTCTTTTTAATACTCTTTTCTGCCCTATTGGTTAACAACTATGTCTTCATAAGATTTTTAGGGATCTGCCCATTCCTTGGAGTTTCAAAGAAGATGGACACAGCTGTGGGTATGGGGTTTGCAGCAACCTTTGTACTGGTGATGTCATCTGTGATTACGTGGTTGGTGAACAGGTTGCTCGTTTCAATGGGACTAAGCTTTCTTCAGATTGTTGTATTCATACTTGTTATAGCCACCTTTGTACAATTTGTTGAATTCTTTCTCAAGAAAAACAGTCCTGGACTTTACGAAGCTCTTGGAATCTATCTACCACTCATCACAACAAACTGTATCATACTGGGCGTAGCGCTTCTGAATGCCCAAGCAAATTACTCTCTGCTTGAAGCGGTTTTTCATGCGCTTGGTGCAGGTTTGGGCTTCTTGCTTGCTCTGGTGATTTTTGCTGGAATCAGAGAGAGGCTTGAACTTTATGACCTGCCAAAACCATTTGAAGGACTGCCGATAGCGCTGATACTCGCTTCCATAATTTCCATGGCATTTATGGGTTTCCAAGGCTTGATAAAACTGTGAGGTGATAAAATGACCGTCCTTTATTCCACTTTGTTGCTCGCAGTCTTGGGATTTGCCTTTGGTACCTTTTTAGCATACTCGGCGAAAAAATTTGAAGTGAAAGAGGATCCAAGGGTGGAAATGATCAAGCAGGTTTTGTCTGGCGCCAACTGTGGTGCTTGTGGTTATGCCGGCTGCGAGGCTTATGCAAAAGCAGTAGTTGCTGGCAAAGCATCTTACGACATGTGTATACCAGGCAGACCATCTGGAGTAGCAGAAAAGATAAAGGAGATCATGCAGAAAAATGAAGCCAATTGAAATATTTGCCCTTTCTTTCTTTGGCAAATTTTCAATTGACGAAATCGAATACATTGCTTCGAATTTCGAATCCATAGATGACGTGTTGAAAGCAAATTTCATGGATGGTTACGAGAGATTCAAAGCCCACTACGATGAAGACTTTTTGGAAGATCAAGAAAGAAAGGTTGAAGAAACCGGTGCTAAGATAATAGATTTTTGGAATCAAGATTATCCACAGCTTTTGAAAGAATCAATTGCACCACCGGCTGTTTTGTTCTGTATCGGTAATGTGAAGTTACTCAACAAGAACTGCATAGCGATTGTTGGTACAAGGCGTGTGACAAATTATGGAAAGCTGGTGACGAAGAAATTCGTACCCGATCTTGTTCATGCTAGTCTTGTCGTCGTCAGTGGTATGGCTTTTGGTGTAGATAGTCTTGCCCATGAACTTGCCATTGAGAATGGTGGAGAAACGATAGCTGTTCTTGGAACCGGTGCCGATGTGTGTTATCCAGCTTCCAACAAAAGGCTCTATGCGAAGATAATTGAAAGTGGTTGTGTTGTAAGCGAATATCCTCTTGGCACGAAGGCAGCCAAACAAAATTTTCCCGCCAGGAACAGAATAATTGCTGGTTTATGCAAAGCAACACTTGTGATGGAAGCACCTATAGATAGTGGAGCATTGATCACTGCACGGATGGCTGCCGAAATGGGAAGAGATGTCTTTGCTGTACCTGGAGATATAGACAGAAAGATGAGCGAGGGGTGCAACTGGCTTTTAAAGATGGGAGCAACGCCTTTGACAAGTTCTTCTCAGGTGCTTGAGTATTATGGAATAACTTCCAAGGAAGATCAAAAAGAAGATGATTTTCTGAAAATTTTTGATGGGGGACCGTTGCTGGCAGAACAAATATCAGAAAAATTGAATTTAGATCTTTCAGAAGTTTTGTCAAGGCTTACAGAGTACGAACTCAACGGTATGGTTATGAAGTTTCCAACGGGACATTACAATAGAGTTTAGAGGAGGGAATCTTGTGAAAGTACTGGTTGTTAACTGTGGAAGTTCATCGGTAAAGTATCAATTTGTTGACATGAAAGGCGAGAAAGTTCTTTGCAAAGGTATTGCCGAGAGAGTTGGAATCGAAGGCAGCAGGCTTGTTCATCGAGTTAATGCAGACAAACACGTGATTGAAAAGCCCATGAAAGATCACGAAGAAGCTTTGAAGTTGATACTTGAGGTATTGCTCGATCCGGAAATAGGCGTGATAAAAGATCTGTCTGAGATCACTGCTGTCGGTCACAGGGTTGTGCATGGTGCCGAGCGGTTTGCAAGTTCTGTTTTGATCGATGAAGAAGTGATGAAGGTGCTTCAGGATAACGTCCACCTTGCACCCTTACATAATCCACCAAACATCATGGGAATTCGTGCCGTTCAAAAACTTCTTCCCAATGTTCCAAACGTTGGTGTCTTTGACACAGCTTTTCATCAATCTATGCCTAAGAAAGCATTTCTATACCCTATACCATATGAATTTTATGAGAAGCACAGAATCAGAAGATATGGCTTTCACGGTACCAGTCACAGATACGTTTCCAAAAGAGCGGCCGAGATACTTGGCAGGGACTACTACGATTTCAAAGTTATAACCTGTCATTTAGGTAATGGTGCTTCCATAGCCGCTGTGAGACACGGCAGATCGATAGATACATCCATGGGATTCACACCACTTGAAGGAGTTGTGATGGGAACAAGGTCTGGCGATATCGATCCAGCCATTGTCATCTATATGCAACAGAACCTTGGAATGTCTGTGGATAAAGTCTATGATATACTCAATAAGAAAAGTGGCATGCTTGGTTTGTCACAACTGAGCTCTGATATGAGAGACATCGAAGATGCCGCACTCGCAGGGAATGAAATGGCTCAACTCGCCCTCGATATCTATATCTATAGGATAGCGAAATACATAGGTGCTTATGCTGCAGCCATGAATGGTGTCGATGCCATAGTGTTTACCGCGGGTGTCGGGGAAAATTCACCATATGTGCGTGAAAAGGTTTGTGAATATCTTGGATTTCTTGGTATCAAAGTGGACAGGAATCTCAACCAGGTAAAAGGTGCAGAAAGAATCATCAGTACGCCTGATTCAAAGGTTGCTGTTTTGATTGTGCCAACCGATGAGGAAATGGTTATAGCGAGAGATACAAAACAGATAGTTGAAAGTGGAGTAAAAGAACTCAAGCTTTTCTAAGGTATAATGGGGGCTCAACTACAAGTCCGATGCCCCCATTTTTCACACCTTTTACGAGGATAAACTGCGCACTGGCTTTTAAAGTACCGTAGACTGGTAGAAGTTTTTTAGGTTGAAGTCTATGTTTTATGAACTCCGAAATCCAGAAACTAAAGTGCGTTGGTGGCAAGATATATACGAAAGTCCCCCTGTTTTTGAGAAGAAACTTTGTTGCATCGATGAACTCCATGGCTGTTTGAAAGTCGGCTGTCCTGGTTATCCTTCTCAGTGAGTCTGGACTTGGTATATTCGTTAAGTGATGTGGAGGGTTTGATATAACCATGTCAAAGGACTCTGCCTGAAAAAGATGACGTACCTGTGAACAAGCGATGTTATGAACGGTCATATTGGATAAATTATTTAATTCAATCGTCTTCTGAGCAAATTTGAATAAGTATTCATCTTTCTCTATGGCAACCACATCAACTTTGTGTACCAAAGCCAAGTATGCCGAAACGGCCCCGGTAGCACAACCCAGTTCAATTAACCTTTTCTGTGATTTATTGGGTTTTGAATACCATGCCAACAGTGTCGTCGCATGTGTTGGACGATAGGATTTACCCGCATCTGGCAACTTGATGATTCTCAGGAGATCTTCATGAAATTCACATACTGAGAATTTCCGATTTTCCAACCTTGATTACCTCTCCAAGGATTTTAGTTTTAACAAGCCTTACCCTTGAATCTTTTGCGTAGATAGCTGTGGAGGAAGATAGATCGTTGGCAAAGCTGTCCAAAACCGAATAACCGGACAGAGTAATAGCGATATCACCGTTTAATTGTGTACTTCTCAATCTCAAAACAGAGTAATCTTGCACTTGAGCACATTTATTGGCAGAGATCCAACTGTCTATGAATTCAACAGCGGAAAAGTTGCTGATCAAAACAGCATTATCTTTAGAATAAACTGAAGTTGAATAAAGCCTTCCTCGAGAAAAAGTAGAGATGTTCAACTGATTTATTCTCGAATTGATCACCAGGAATTTTCCAGTGTTCTTAACGATCAAATTACCAATCTCACAAGAGTTGAGCCAAGCCATCTCTGTATTTGTCAGTTCAAGTTCCTTCGTTTTCACCACTTTGAATGAAATGGCAGCCGCTCTATTTATAGAAAGACTTGCTTTTGAAAGATCAAGATCAGAAAGCCACACAATACAGGAACCTGAAACTGTCATATTAATCTCTAGTTTGGCACCAGATGCCGCAAATCTTCCTTCATCTGCTATAGTCAACCTACCTTGACCAGTGATCTTTGTTCCCGTTTCGGCAATCAATGTGCCCTTTACTATTATTTCGCAGCCTTGTGGAATCCTTAGTGTGGCATTTTGTTTCAGTACGACTGTTTCTGATGAAGGTATAACTAACCTGCCAAAGATGGTATATTCTCCTGATGTCAACAAACCACTGTTGAGAGTAATTAAGTTTGTGGTGATGATTTTGTCAAGTTGTTTGTTTGAATAATTGAGCACAGGAAAACTTTCATTTCCAGCACCATCAACATCACAGACAAGATAGAAATCTTTCATAAAAGTGTCCTGCTTGAAATCTCTTTGCCTCAATTCGCCCTCTTCGATATAATATGCCCGATGAACTCTATTAGAAACAACCCTACCAGAACTGATTGAAGGAGGATCTGGTAACTGCGGGACGACCGTAAATCTGTAGGTCTTGTCAACAACATTTGAAGCACTATCTCGACAGACTACTCTAAGTCTGTGCTCTCCAGAATGAAGTAAAAATGCATCAATTACGATAGAGCCGTTTCTAAAACCGTTGAAGGATCTACCATCAAGATAAGTTCGAATTGTCAATTTATTCACATCATCCCAGTCATCCATTATCGATACGGGGATCTGTATTTTCTGTGCAGGAAGATAGGTAGGAACGCTCAAAGTTATCTTAGGTGGAAGATCCTTAGTTGCGTTGATCTTCAGTGTCAGTGGTTCTTTCTCTTGATTATTTACTATGGGTATGAGTGTAACGGTAGCATCTGCATTTTTCTGCCAGGGTATTTTTATATTTTTCGCATCGACAACAAAGCTAACTTGGTCTATCAGGACTTTTACAGAATCGTAGTTTTCTAGACCTTTTATAACAAGATTGGCGCTTTCAAAATAAGAGTTGACAGAGGCAAAAAGGGAGGAACATAGGAACACAAAGAGCAAAACCCATTTATTCATACTCAAGTTCCTCCTGGATCATCTGTTTTTTGAACATTCGAGCATACATTCCATCCAGATCCATCAGTTGCTCATGATAGCCCTTTTCAACGATTTCGCCTTCATCAAGAACTACAATAATATCTGCATCTTTCAATACTTTCAACCTGTGAGTGATCACGATCATGGTTTTTTCTCTGTAGTTTTTTCTCAATGCATTGATGATTCTTTCCTCTGTCTCTGGATCTACTGCAGATAGACAATCATCGAATATCAGGACATCTCTTTGGGTGTACAAAGCCCTTGCGATAGTGACCCTCTGTTTTTGTCCACCCGAGAGTGTCACACCTCTTTCACCAACAACTGTTTCATAACCATGAGGGAATTTCTCTATTTCATTATGGACAGAAGCAAGCTGTGCATAATGTACTACTTTTTCTTGATCAATCTCCTCCTGTGCAAAGGCAATATTTTTCCGTACTTGGTCAGAAAACAAGAAAGATTCTTGTGGAACAAAGGCAATGAGCTCTCTTATATTCCTTGATGAAATATCATTGATATCGATACCATTGACAAATATCTTCTCTCTTTCAACAGGATACAGTTTTGTCAACAGCTTTACCAGTGTAGATTTACCACTTCCAACCGTACCCACTATACCAACCAT
>JBKBIU010000354.1:0-1570 GCA_046294065.1 Pseudothermotoga sp. | reverse complement strand
AATATAGAAGAGACTTCAGAAGAAGATTTCACAAAGACAGTTGAAATAAACGTTAAGGGGCCATTTTTACTATCGAAGTACGCCATTGGAGAAATGAAAAAACAGAGATCTGGCGTCATTGTAAATATCGCTTCAGAGGCAGGACAGATTGGTATTCCAAGAAGATGTGTGTACAGCCTTTCAAAGGCTGCTTTGCTCGGATTGACAAGATCTTTAGCCATTGATTATGTAGACTATGGCATAAGGGTCAATGCGATTTGTCCTGGAACAACATATTCGCAAGGATTGGCAGAGAGAGTCAAGGCATCTCCAGATCCAGAAGAGACTATGAGAAAAATGATTTCAAGAATTCCTATGAAACGATTGGGAAAAGAAGAGGAAATAGCCTTTGCAATACTCTTTGCGGCCTGCGATGAGGCGTCTTTCATGACAGGTAGTTTTATAAACATCGATGGAGGATCGACGATGATTTAGTTTCATATTATGAAAGTAGTTGAAGAAATGTATGTGCTTTTGAGATATACTTTTCATCGAACTAACAGTAGGAGGTGAAGTCATGGACATACTGCAAACACTTAGAGAAATTTACGATTCCCTAACAGATGCAGAGCGCAGAATAGCGGATGTGATATTGAAAGATCCAAGAAGAGTGCTGGAATGCTCTATAAGTGATTTGAGTCGACTTGCAAATGTGAAAAGTGAAGCCTCGGTTGTCAAATTTTACAGAAAATTGAATCTGAGTGGGTTTCAGCAGTTCAAGGTACTGTTAGCTCAGGATCTTTCAAAGGCGCCTTTGGAAATTGTATACGAAGATGTCTCAGAAAAGGATGATCCAAAAACGATTACTCAAAAGATCTTTAAGGCAACGGTGAAAGCAATATTGGATACTCTTGACAGTTTGGATATCAAATCGATCGAAAAGGCAACAGAACTTTTCAAAAAGGCTCAGAGGGTACTTTTCTTTGGTTTTGCCGCATCTGCAGCCGTTGCTTTTGATGGTTTTCACAAATTCACAAGAATCGGAAAGAACTGTCTTTTTTCCAACGATGAGCACATCATGGCGACAATACTTTCAAACTGTACCCCCAACGATCTGTTGGTGGCAGTCTCCCATTCGGGTGAAACTAAGTCGATGGTTGCGCTTGCAAAGAAGGCCATCGAATTGAGCATGCCTGTGGTTGCTCTGACTGGAAACAGAAAGTCCAGTTTGGCAAAGGTTTCCACCGTTGTCCTTGCAACGAACACCAGAGAGACTCGTATCAGAACCGATGCCATGACCTCTCGCATTGTTCAACTTGTTATTCTGGATACTATCTATACAATGGTTGCTGCAAGTGATCCCAAGGCCATTGAAAGTCTTAACAGGAGCCGATTGGCAGTTTCAGAACTGAAATATTGAATCATTCTTCAGGAGGGGATCCTGTGAAGGCGGTATTGATTGTTACACGAACCTTTGGTAAATATTCATCAGAGCCCATCGATCTGCTCAAAAGTAATGGATTTCACTTGGAATGGAGCGAGACTTTAGATGTTGATCTTTTGAAAAAGGTTGATGCAATAATCTTGGGGA
>JBKBIU010000353.1:0-1572 GCA_046294065.1 Pseudothermotoga sp. | reverse complement strand
TCATGGAGTATTCTTTAACGATTTCATTTAGAGACATTCTTGAGTGTGTCGAACACATAACCAAGTTTGCAGATGGCAAGAAGAACAACTACGTAAGATTTCTATCTTGCTTTACGGCAAGATATCAACCTTCCATTGATTGGAAAGTTATCTTTGACAGATTCTATCAAAGCAAGTCTTTTGATGATTTGAGTGCCTTTGTAAAACCAAATCTTCCTGTTATAGAGCTTTTGAGAAGATTCAGAACAGATTCTTGTAAGGTTGTGTTAGCCACAAATCCTGTTTTTCCCAAAACAGCTGTATTAAAGAGAATCGGCTGGATCGGTTTGAATGAATCGGATTTTGATTTCATAACTTACATGGAAAACTCCTATTTCTGTAAACCAGATCCAAGATACTTTCTAGGAATATGTTCTATAATTAATGTAAAGCCACAAAATTGTATCATGATCGGAAACGACGATATGTTGGACAAAAGTTGTGAGAAGGTCGGTATCAAGTATTTACCGATTGAAAGAATTGAAGGGGGTGAATGGGATGGGACCGGTCTTGCTGAGCGAGAAAAAAGTTAACACTACCTTTGCCATCCTAGCTGTTATTTTTTCAATCGTCGCAGGTTTTGTAGGTGCAATAGGTGCCCTCAATATGTTCAGAGGTATGTTTGAAGGTTTTTTTGATGAAGGATTCCGCTATGGCTATGGTTATGCAAGGATGTTCGGTGGAATGTTTATAACGTTGATCTCCATCCTTCTTGGTGTATTAGCGGCTATTTTCACCTTGATAGTACTGAGCCAGTGGAGCACTACATTGAACGAGAATATCCAAAATACGAAGGCTTTGCTCAGTTATCTTAAACAGAAAGTGGAAACAGACAAGCAAATCAATCTGGGTGTCATCGAAGGGCATCTTTCTGCACTGAACTTGAATCTTTGGGCTTACTGGTTGTATCTGGTTTTCTACATCATCTCGTTTTTTGTGCCCACGATTTCTCTCGTTTTCACAGTTTTGGCTATCATTTTTTTGTCCATATATCTACAGAGTGTTTTCACTGTTGCAAAAAGATTGGAAGAGATTAAGAATGCTATGTATCCCATGCTAGGAGTTTCTTCACCTATGTTGAGCTATATAAAACAAAGAAACGTCGGAGTCTTCATTTTACTGACGATCGTAACCTTTGGGATTTATTGGTGGTATCTTTTAATAAAACTTTCAGATGAGATAAACCAGTACATCGACGCGGACCAAAAGATCAGGCAGGTGATAAACCTCTGAAGATAATGGTAGATGTAGATGATGTACTCACCGATTTTAACAGCGCCTTTTTGAACCTGTGCCATGAGCTCTTTGGGACACCAAAAGATGTTCAAATAACAGTTTGGGATTTCTATAAATGTGTTCCTGGTTTGACCTATGAGATGGAACAGGCTGTGTGGAAAAAGATCAAAGACACTGAAAATTTCTATGAGACTCTAAATGCTTATGGCTCGAAGGAAGATCTTCTGTTGTTGAGAAAGGTTGTTGAGAGAGGTGATCACGATATCTTTTTTGTCACCTCTCGTTTTCCTACAAAGG
>JBKBIU010000352.1:0-1575 GCA_046294065.1 Pseudothermotoga sp. | reverse complement strand
GGCCATCTATACGGCAACTATATTTTGTAAAGCTCTCTTGATTCGAAATAGGAGCCTTTTTCAATACAAAGTAGGGAAACTGTATTTCAACCGTTGCGACACTTGCATTCAAATTTATTCTGAGCTCCTCAAGCATCTGTTTTATAATTTTCGGATCTATCCCCAAACGATATTTGTTAAGGACTTCTACGAACCTGCTCATGTGAGTTCCCCTAAACTCAACGGGCAGATCGACGTACATGTTTATATTCGCTACGGTGTCTTGATATCCATTCTTCTTATCCATTACAGTGACAGGATAACTCAGATTTTTTATTCCAACTCTTTGTAAGTATATATTTCTTTTGTCAGGCTGGCTTTGGACATCTTTCATTCATTCACCCCTATAGGTTACAAAGGTGTCTTCACTCTCCCAAATGGCTATTTCGCAAAGTTTATACCTATTGCTGGTGAGTTTGATCTTCAATCTATCCCAAACCCATTTTGCTATATTCTCAGCTGTTGGTTGACTGATGGTTTCATTCAAATAACTGTGATCAAGTTGGTCAATGATTTCTTCTCTTACAATGTTTTTTAACTCAACAAAGTCTATGACCATACCTTCCTCGTCTGGGTAGCCGCAAAGTGTGACTCTCAGCTTGTAAGTGTGGCCGTGAAGCGCTTCACACTTACCATGGTATTTCTCAAGTTTGTGCGCGGCATCAAATTTGAAATCCCTTGATATGTAGAACATTTCACATCCCTTTCTGAGAAATAAGAGTACCAGAAAAATTAGACTTTGAACTATCTTTGTTGTAACTCTGCTGGATATCTATCCAAACAAAGCCCATTATAACAGTAGTGGCGAACAAAATTCTGAGGATTCGTGTAAGAAAGAAAGTATTTTTGAAAACATTTACCATGATGAAGATGGCAGGAGGAATTCTTACGATCGCAAAACTGACAACAGCACCGACAGATCCCGCAGCAGAGATTTTTATTGGAAAAACTTTCATGGAAGTAGAATGCTGAAGATAACCGAAGACTTTTCCGTCGGGATAATGATCATCTGGCAGCATGAATATTCCTATATCTTCTGTTGTTTTTACAAGTCTGACTGAACCTTTCATGAATGATGCTTCACTGACATTGCTTAGATCAATGATGGCATAAGGTCCTTTATGATCGATGGATAAGGTTTCATCCTGCGAAATGATCTTCCTATAGGTTAAGCTTCTCATGTCTTGAACTTGTAAGGTCTGTATCACAAAAAACTTTCCTCCTTTACCATTTAATTTTATCATCTCAAAGCAAACAGTGTAGAATATCATAAAGAAGGAGGTAAAGATATGGAAAGAACAGATAAATTCGTACAAATCAAGGAAAGACAGAAAAGGATTGAAGAAAATTTATCAAGAATCGATCACAAAATCGCGGTTCTTAGCGGTAAAGGTGGTGTTGGTAAGACGACTGTCGCAGTAAATTTAGCCGTTGCCCTTGCAGAGGAAGGTTTCGAAGTAGGGTTAGCTGATCTGGATATACACGGCCCAAATGTTGCTCGTATGCTCGGTTTGAAGGATGAACCATCCATGCAAA
>JBKBIU010000351.1:0-1579 GCA_046294065.1 Pseudothermotoga sp. | reverse complement strand
GTTTCTTTGTCTCTCAAATCCAGTGCATAAGCCCAACCTTCTATCGTTGCATCATAAGCATCGATAAGTTCCACATTCCTCCTTTGAAGATCTTCAAACAATCGCGCATTGTCTATCGCTATGGCTGTTTGCTGTCCAAACATCTGTAAGGATTCCAAAAATTCTTCGTCTTCTATATGTGAACGATTGAAGGTTTCCAAAACTCCCAACAAATTGCCCTTTGCTATCAAAGGAACGGCTGCATAAAAAACGAAACCCTCTCTGTGAACAAAACTTTTGAACTCTTCAAAATAAGGATTTGAAAATTTCTCACTTGCCTCAAGGCTATCAACACTGATCATAATAGGTTTTTTATCTAACCCAACCTTGCCCGGCAAAGTTTTCCCTAATTTGATTGGCTTTGGATCAACTATTTTTGTTTTGAACCCTCGTCCATCGGCATACTCTAAAGTCATAGAATGCTCATCGTAGAGGAGTACATCAGCTGCATGCACACCAAGTTGATGTATCACTTGATCCAATACAACAGCCAAAATTACTTTCAAATCTGTACTCGAACCTATCGTTTTATCTATTTGATGCAGTGCTTCTATTCTTGAAAATTCTTTTTGAAGTTCTTCAAAAAGTCCTGCATTTTCTAATGTCGCAGCAGCCAAATGGGAAAGAATCCTGATCTGTTCGATCTTTTCTTGATTAAAAAAACCATACTCATTACTGTACATGACAAGTGCACCGAATACGCCTTTTGGACTGATCAATGGAAAGGAAAGAATACTCTTAAGACCATACGGAGCTATTTTATCTCTCCACACATTAAATCTTTCATCGTTTAGAACATCCTCTATAACCTGATAACTGGCAGTCTTAATAGATCTTCCCACAACTCCCTCGCCATATACACCATCGTCCCATCTGACAATCAAATCTTTCATGTACTCATGTCCATCATCAGGATAAAAACCAAGTATTCTTACGCTCTTATCTGGTGCAGCATAACCGACCCATGCCAGTGAAGCGCCAAGTAATTCAACACACATTCTTGATAAAGTGTAGGATCTCTTTTGAATATCTGGCTCTTCTAAGACTATTTGCTCAGCGATCCAATAAAGATCTTTGGATAATTTCAGTTGTTTTGAAAGCTTATCCTCTGTCTGTCTCAGCTGTGTGATATCAAGACCTGCGGCGAGTACGGTTTCAGTTTTGGTAATTCGGTCTTCGAAAAACGTGCTGCACCACGCAATAATTCTCTCTGAACCATTCTTTAGGCGTATAGTATTTTCATAGTAATCCACCACACCATTAGAGCGTTCTTTCAGGTTTTCAAAGTGTTTATATAGATCTTCTCTAATTTCGTTGATTACAAAATGCTTAAACCAGTTCTTGCTTTTAATCTCATCATATTCATATCCAAGCGTTTCACAGGTTTTCTTGTTTGCTAAGATGACATTTCCATCTTTATCCAAGCCAACGATCATTACCTGTACAAGATCAAAGTAACGCTTGAACTGTTCAGAGAGTTCCCTGTACTTATTCTCACTTTCGCTTAGTATTTTCTTCTCATTTTCTATTTGTTTAAGAA
>JBKBIU010000350.1:0-1580 GCA_046294065.1 Pseudothermotoga sp. | reverse complement strand
GACCTCTATATTTATCTTGAAAGACTTTTTTGACTCCATTCCAAGATCTTTTGAGGAAGCAGCGCTTGTTGATGGTAGTTCACCCTTACAAATCATGTTCAAGATCTTCCTGCCCCTTTCCAGCAAAGGGATTATAGTCATCGCCATGCTCGTTTTCGCCCAGTCCTGGAGCAATTTTTTGATCCCTTTCATCTTGCTGAGAACTCACACCAAATATCCTGTATCAATAGCTATATACACATTCTTCACCGAAGTCGGTGTACCCGATATCGGTATGATATCTGCCTACGCTTTACTGTACACGGCACCGGTGATAGTCATGTACTTTCTTGTTGAACGGAAATTTGGTTTCTCATTCTATGGAGGCATAAAGGGCTGAAGGAGGTCGTACTGTGCCTTGGGTGGAATTTGTAAATGTAGTCAAAAGATTCTCCGATGTTACAGCGGTCAACAATGTGAGCTTTTCAATAGAAAAACATGATTTTTTCACATTACTCGGGCCTTCAGGCTGTGGCAAAACAACTACTCTCAGACTCATAGCAGGGCTCGAAATACCAGATGACGGAAAGATTTTTATAGCAGATCAAGATGTTACATACAAACTTCCAAAAGAGAGGAACGTTGCCATGGTATTCCAAAACTACGCTCTCTATCCACACATGACCGTAAGAGAAAATATTTCATACCCGCTGGTTGTGAGAAAAATTCCCAAAGGAGAGATAGAAAAAAGGGTTAGATTTGTTGCCGAGAGTCTTCAAATAGGTCAGCTACTCGACAGATATCCACAACAGATAAGTGGTGGTCAACAGCAAAGGGTAGCCTTGGCTCGGGCTATGATACAGACACCAACCGTCTTTTTGCTTGATGAACCCCTATCAAATCTTGATGCAAAGCTCAGACTTGAGGCGCGGAGCTTCCTAAAACATCTCTACACTGAACTTGGTACAGCTGTTGTTTATGTCACACACGATCAAGCAGAAGCAATGGCTTTGTCAACGAAAATCGCTGTAATGGACAATGGTTGCATAAAACAGATAGGTTCGCCAAAAGAAATTTACAACGAACCTGCTGACATCTTCGTCGCTTCATTTATAGGAAATCCACCTATGAACATAATACCTTGTAAGAACTCCGATGGACACTTTCTTGTCGGAGAACAAAGATTACAGCTGCCCATACCATTCAAAGAACTCGAACAAGATGCATATCTTGGAATCAGACCAGAAAATATCCAGATAGTCGCAGCACAGGGAGATCTTCGCGCACAGATTTTTGTGATAGAACCACTTGGAGTGGAAACGATAATCACGGTCAATGTTGACAGTTTTCAATTAAAGTGTCTTGTCTTTGAAGATGATATTCCCTACAAACCAGGTGATATGATCTGGATTAGGTTTAGAAGAGACAAGATACACATATTTGACAAAGATGGCAACCGAATAAAGGGAAGTGGGACCTGTGATAGTCATTGAAGGAAAGCTGAACGTAGAAAACTCGAAAAAGGTCCTGTTTCAAGAGTTTGAGGTTCCAGAAAATGCCAGTGCCGTTGAACTTCACTTTGAGTATGCTCCAACCTCAAT
>JBKBIU010000063.1:0-7426 GCA_046294065.1 Pseudothermotoga sp. | reverse complement strand
CAAGAACAAGATCGAAGTTCAGAGTAATGGACGAATCACCGTTGAATTGATCATTGGTCAAGCCTCAGAAGAAGATGTGAACAACCAGTGTTCACAAGGTATCGTTGATTTGCAGTTCACGGGTGGACGTCCGGTAGAAGTATTTGCACCAGAGTATTTCTTCGTTAACGCACCTTTCATCATCAAAGACTATGAACACTTCTTGAGAGTTTGGAACGGACCTCTAGGTGAGAAAGCAAAGGCACAGGTGGCAGAAAAAGGTAATATGATTTGTCTTGGAACTGTCTATCGTGGTTACAGACAATTCACTTCCAACAGACCGATCCATGGCCTTCAAGATCTGAGGGATATTAGACTTAGACTACCTGTCGTACCAACTTGGGTAAAGATATGGGAAGCGATAGGGGCAAAACCTGTAACGGTGCCTTTGCCAGAACTTTACCAAGCGCTCAAGGAAGGTAGGGCTGAAGCATCGGAAGGAGATTTGACTCAAATTTCATCTTTCAAATTGTATGAAGTTCAGTCATACCTCACGTTGACGAACCATCTGTGTGGAGTAGGTTGGGTTACAATGAACAAGACTACATACGAAAAGTTATCCGCGCAGGATCAACAACTTGTAAGGACGATATTGGATGAAGTTTGTGCATGGGCGACACGGAGAATAAGAGATAATGAAAGTAACATCATAGCTGAACTTGAGAAAAATGGCATGAAGGTTATTGTTCTCGATTCTGCTGTCTTACAACAAATCAGAGAGATGGCAAAACCTGCCATCGAAGAACTCTTCAAAACCGCTTGGCCCGTCACGACCTGGGCAGAGGTCTTGGCTCAATGACCAAAAGGCTGCCGAAGAGGCAGCCTTTCATTTACTGTCAAATATCCCTGTGCTAAAATTGTTCATGAGGTGAAGAAGTGAAGCTAAATTCTCAGGTGTTCAAAGATCTACCTTTTTCACCCCTTGACATATTTTTTATCGTTTTTTTGACAATTCCTGTATTTTTCTCTGTTTTACAAGCGAAATTGATAAAGTCCATGGGTTATTTCACATTCATATTTGGGAGTATTTCACCTGAGATCTACGAAAGAACGGCAAGGCAAACCATTCCCAGCTTCGTTAAAAGCCTGATGAGGGGACATATAACACTTCATTCTATTCTTGGGCAATATCTTGAGTTATACAATAACACACCTTTTTATGACAAATCACTTCACTTTCTTGGTTCTTTTATTTTGACAATCTTTTTCTACTATGCTCTATCGAGAGATTCCAAGTTCTGGAGGGCTGAGCAAAATGCCCATCGAGTAATCTTTGAGGCATTTTTGCTTGCGAATTTTGCTGGCATCCTCTGGGAAATTACAGAATTTGTTGCAGATAGATCTTTCAGGATAAACGCACAGCGAGGGCTGGAGGATACAATGCTCGATTTGATTTTCAATCTTTTCGGTGCTTATGTTGCAAGTAGGGTATTCTTTAAGCTCGGTATAAATCATTTTGAAGAATCAAGAAAGGATGATGAGAACGGTGGAAAATGTGCTCAGGAAAAATGCAACCGAGATAGTCAATCAAGTGATCAACTATGTTCTACCTGACAATGCCGTCAAAAGAGTTCTCAAAGAGATTCGTCTAGATGAGAATGTCGTGATAATCGCTATAGGGAAGGCAGCATGGAGAATGGCAAAGAGTGCAAAAGATTTTCTGGGTGAAAGGGTTACTAAAGGTATAGTCATTACCAAATACGGACACAGTGAGGGAAAAATAGAAGGATTAGAGATCTATGAAGCAGGACATCCTATACCTGATGAAAACACAATCATCGCAACACAAAGGGTTCTACAGATGGTGAGTGAACTGTGTAAAAAGGATACTGTTTTGTTTTTGGTCTCTGGCGGAGGTTCTGCGCTCTTTGAAAAACCAAAGGGTAAGATCACGCTTGGGCAGCTCCAAAATCTGACAGATCAGCTTTTAAAAAGTGGTGCAACTATTGTGGAAATCAACACAGTCAGAAAGCATCTTTCATGTGTAAAAGGAGGAAGGTTTGCGCAAAGTGTTTACCCAGCAAGGATAGTTTCGCTTGTTCTATCAGATGTTTTAGGTGATAGATTGGACAGTATCGCCTCTGGACCTGCCTGGCCAGATCCCACTACCAGTGAGGATGCTTTAAAGATAATTGAAAAATACAAGATAGATGTCGATGACTCGATTTTGAGAGAACTGTCTGAAGAAACTCCGAAGAGATTGGAAAATGTTGAGAGTTATCTGATAGGGAGTGTAAAAGTTGCATGTGAAAGGGCATATCAATTGGCATCGCAGTTTGGATATAACGCACTCATAATTACAACAACGCTTTCTTGCGAAGCAAGAGAGGCTGGCAAGTTCATATCATCTATAGTCAAAGAAATTATCGAAAATGATAGACCGATCTCTAAGCCAGCCGCGTTGATACTGGGTGGAGAGACGGTGGTGCACGTAACGGGAAGTGGAAAAGGTGGAAGGAATCAAGAGCTGGCACTCTCTGCTGCTGTTGAGATAGCTGGGATGAGTGATGTTGTTATCTGTTCTGTTGGTACCGATGGTACAGACGGGCCCACAGATGCAGCAGGAGGTATAGTTGACGGCACAACCTGTGCAAGGATGAAGGCACTCGGTATCGATCCTGTGAAAATGCTTTTAAACAATGATTCTTACAATGCGCTCAAGGCAGTGGGTGATCTTGTGATCACTGGTCCAACGGGTACAAATGTCAATGATTTGATAATAACCTTGATTGATGGTTAATTTTATGCGAAAAAGTTCAGATCGTTTTTGAAGATACTATCACCTTCTAATAGTTTTCTAATTTGGTAGTATGAAAATTATTCAAAACGACGGATTCCTACCGAGGGGGCGGGTCTGTTGATTGATAGTTTCAAATTGTCTCTTAGTAAGGTGTGATTTTTCACCTTACTTTTTTTGTTATTCGTAGCATTGATATCACCCGCCGATCGTTAACAGAAAAGCAAGAAACTTTTTTAAGACAATAGGATCGACCATACAACAGGTTTAATAACTACGGTTCAAACAAATCTCATGAAGAAGGTGAAAGTGTTTGCAAAAGAACCCAGGTTCAGCAAGTAGATAAGCCCTCTTTGGACGAACTATTTGTAAAAGCGTGCCGTGGGAGGGCTACCGTTTCACCGTTTTTGTCATACTTTTGATCAAAAGGAAAACAACAAAGGCAACTATCAGAAAATCGATACCGGCAGATACAACCTTACCCCAGTAGATTGCTCTGTATTGAAGCTGCTCTATTGACTCGATTTTTGCCGCTCTCAGTGCTGGCTGAAAGATCAAAGGCATTAGAAGATCATTCACAAATGAACTCACAAACTGGTTCAGCTTTCCTCCGATGATAATAGCTACCGCAAGGCCTAAGACGTTGTACTGTTTCAAGAAAGCAGCAAATTCCTTGAACATCTTCCCCATGATTTTCCCCCCCCTCTAAACATGAAAACTCATTACATTAGTTGATTGAATGATTCCCTTGCCAGATACTTGTCTTGTGAGACTAGCTTTGCATAGGCTTTCACTCTTTCTTTGAAGTCGTCTGTAGTTATCATCCCTCGACCAGTGTAAATTTTCGCCAGCTTTGATGGCAACTCAAGTTTTTCAAAATCAAAGCCGAGCTTTTCTTTTAGTAGGTATTTCATCCCATGAATTATACGTGAGGTCTTAGTAAGCCACTGGAGGTCTACATCGTATCCAAGAAGTCTCAAACCTTTTTCAACAACATTTGGTGTGTATGAACCCCTTGCAAAAAGACAGGTGACCAAAGAGTTGGTTACCATTCTCCAGAGAGACTCTTCATACATCATCTTGACTTCTTTCTCTATATCCTGTTGTCTTCCCAAGAATTTTTGATCGATGCTATAACCGGCACAATCAAGGTGAGAATGTCTCACACCAACGGCATAACCAACGAAAGCGTCTGGTCCAGTCATGTAACCTGGTGCTTCGTTTTTATTGAAATGCATTGCCAGATCTTGCGCTCCATATTTTTGTGCACACTGATAGACACCTTTTTCAAGATCTTTATAAAATTCATTCTCTCCAGAGGCTATTTTTTCGAGCACCTTCAAATAGGTTTGGCTATCACCAAAACTCAGGGCAAGACCATCAGTATCTGAAATGCTGATCACACCTCTTTGAAATGCCTCTGTAGCCCATGCTAATACCACACCAATGCTAATAGCATCCCAACCCTGTCTTTCGATGAACTGTAGCAATTTTAAAACATCTGCCGCATTTGCTATGCTCAGATTGGAGCCTATAGAGTAGATCAATTCGTGATCATAGGAAACCTTTATCGTTTTGTACATGTGTGGGTCTGCAAAGAGTTCTCTGAGAGTTGCAACGTGTATACAGCCTATGGGACAGTGAGCGCATGAAATTTGCTGGGCAAGAAAGTTTTCTGCAAAGAATTCTCCGCTGATTCTTTCAGCACTTTCAAAAAACCCCTGAGAGAAATTGCGTGTTGGTAAGCTGTGTATCCTTGACAGGGGTATAACGTTTGCAGAGGTTCCAAGATCTCTGTATTTGTAAGTATTTTCAGAAAAGGCAAGATCCTTAAAGAGTTCATTGTACAGATTCACATAATCTTTCTTATTCTTTATGGTCTCATATCTGTTACCCGAAATTACAACGGCTTTGAGGTTCTTTGATCCAAAAACCGCACCAAGACCAAGCCTTCCAAAGTGTCTAGAAGAATCCACAGTGACAGATGCAATAGGTGAAAGTCTTTCTCCAGCAGGTCCTATGCGAATAATACTCTTTTTACCCTTTCGATTATCTTCCTTTTCACGCAGAATTCTTTCAACTGAGAGGGCACTCCTACCCCACAAAGATCGACAGGGAACCAAGGTTACTTTCTCATTGTCTATGGACAGATAAACAGGTTTTTCTGCCTTTCCCGTTATTTTCACAACGTGAAAACCACTGGCAAACATAGCCATCGCCAACCTACCGCCAGCGTGGGATTCACCAAGATCGCCTGTTAAAGGGGATCTAAAGATTGCCACCGTTTTTGATGCACTGGGGAAATAATTGTTGAAGGGCCCTATACCAAGAAAGATTGGTGCCTCTGGTGATAGAGGATTCATTTGGCTGCTTAGTTCTTTGAAGGCAAGATAGGTTAAAACTCCTGTGCCACCAATGAATTTAGAGAAGAGTTCAGATAGATCTTTAACTTTAGTTTCACCTGTACTCAAGTTTATCTCAAGCATTCTGTACATTGATCATCACCTCCTGCATCTCTAAGACATTTGTTGGACAATACATCACGCAAATTCCACAGTGTAAACAAGGTAAGGGCAGTTTTGTTTCTTCGTCCCATTGGAGTGCATTTGCGCTGCAGGCTTTAACACATTTCATACAGTGAGTGCACTTTTCTTTTTCTAACTCAACGCCATAACCTCTCTTGGATGGTTTGAGTGCACCATTTGGGCAAGCTTCAGCGCATTCTGAATCGATGCAACCTTGACAGACTCTCACTGAAAATGCTCCTTCAATTCCTGGATAATTTTTCACTCTCATCGCGGCCTTTTCTATGCCTATTATGTTGTGCCATGATCTGCTGCATGCGTACATACAGGAATAGCAACCAATACATCTTTCTCTGTCTTTAACGGCGAGTTTCTGTTTCATCATCTTCCCTCCCGTCGAAGAAAAAAAGTTCCAGTTAAAATAAGCATTTTCTTTCAATTCAAATATATCATTGAAGCTCCTTTCAATGTAAAATCATTATTGAAAATCAGAGAGACAATTACTTTGTTATAAAGGAAATAGAAAAAACAAGGGAGGTTTGTTATGCCGTCTGAATCTTTAAGATGGTTCTTTCTTTACTCGTTTGGTTTGTTCTTTATCCTGTTCGGTTTGCTTACAGGAGGTTTATGGCATCCTATTGAGCTGTTGAAGAATTTGTTAGAGATAGTGCTAGTGCCAGATTATCTTTTGACAGATTATATCGAAATAGGCGGCATCTCAGCAACTTTTGTTAACTCAGGGCTTTTGATGGTTATTTTTTCTTGGATACTTCAGCTTTTGAAACTTCCTGTGACCGGGCTGTCTTTTGCTTGTGTACTCACTGTAGGTGGATTTGCGCTCTTTGGTAAGAATATCTTCAATGTCTGGCCTATACTGATAGGAGTTTTTCTTTACTCAAAATACAAGCGTGAGCCATTTGCACGATATGTTTATGTGTCGTACTTTGGTACAGCCATAGCCCCTCTTGTAACACAACTGGCATTCTTTTTACCGGTGAGCGGTTTAAGACAGGTCGCGTTGTCTTATCTCATTGCCATAGTCATAGGTTTCTTTTTGACAGACCTTGCTGCTCACTTTTTAACAACACACAAAGGTTACAGCCTGTACAATGTAGGCTTTACCTGTGGAATGATTGGAATGGTTGCGGCAGCATTCATGAGAGCTTATGGATATGAAATACCTTCCAGAAAAGTTTGGTCAAGTGGCAACAATCTTGTACTGTTCATCTTTGTTTTTCTAATGTTTTTCTTTCTAACATTTTATGGCTGGAAAATGAATGACAAGTCATTCAAAAATTATGGGAAACTGATGAAACATTCTGGCAAACTTGTGAGTGATTTTATCCTTTTAGAAAGTTTTCCTTTGACACTCATAAACATGGGAATTCTCGGCTTTCTGATGACTTCTTATGTACTCGTAACGGGGAGTCAGCTCAACGGTCCCACGATTGGTGGAATCATGACTGTAGTTGGGTTTGCGGCCTTTGGTAAACATCCGAAAAATGTCATTCCCATATTGATTGGCGTGACTATCAGTGCTCTGACGAATAAATATAGTCTGAGTGAACCAAACAATGTTTTGGCAGCACTCTTTGGGACGACTCTTGCACCCATTGCGGGTGAGTTCGGGCCAATATGGGGCGTAATAGCAGGTTTTGTGCATACCGCTGTTGTGAACAACGTTGGCTTTTTGCATGGAGGACTCAATCTTTACAACAATGGTTTTGCAGGTGGACTGGTTGCGATGTTCTTGGTACCATTGATCCGGGTCTTCCACAAGGGGGTAGAATGAGATGCCAAGGAAGACAGAGATTGTAACAAAACTATCCACACAACTTGTTAGATTTCTTCTCTCAAGGTCAGCTGAAGGGATAAACATAGAGATACGCAACATGGAAAATGAAATCTTTGTTGTGATAGAATCTAAGATCGCACTGAGCGAGCAAGATTTACATTTGCTCAATAGCTATCTTAAAGTCGAGAGCCATGAAGAGATGGCATACTATTATCTGCCACTCGCTGGTGAATACGGTTCAGATGAAGATTTAATGTTGATTTCAATGTTAGTAAACTCGGTAGAAATCGATTATAAAGAACAAGGTAATGTCCTTAAAATAAGCTTTGT
>JBKBIU010000062.1:0-7444 GCA_046294065.1 Pseudothermotoga sp. | reverse complement strand
AGAATACCAACCCCAAGAGACACCAGAGGGCACATCAACACAAGATCTGCCCGTGACTATGGTTAAGTAGCAATCTGTTATGATAAAAAGCTGATTTTCTATTGTTTGAGAAAATCAAAATTGCATGATCACCCCCTGGAAAACGTATTCATAGACTCTGACAATTTGTTCATCTGTAGCCACAACGATGGTGATTTTGGGACACAGTTTGTGAGTCATTATCTAATGCCACCGTGATATTGATGTTTCTGGAGCATAGGAAAGGACTGGTCTGTATCGTGTATTTCATCACTGAGGGTTTCTATCACATATGGATACCCTTGGGTATCAGCAACAAAGATCTTTCCATTGTGAAGAACTGGGCTACTTTCAACATACCTTTGAAGTTCTACAAAATCTACGATGTTCTGTCTTGTGTGTTGATAGCCAGTAATTGATTACCTGCTACGGCATATATTATTGTCATCAATCAGGCACAATGAGGGACCAAGACTCATTTTTTCCAGTAGAAACCCTGTTGAGATTTGAATGCGTATAGTTTTCTTGAATCTTTTCACCACATAGAGAATCCTATCTTATGACAAAGCGGTGTTTGCATAGCTTTGACTGGTGAGTATGTAATACGGTGTATCTTAAGACCTGGGTCCAAGATCCAGATTGTTCTGCCACTTACAAAGAGAGTGCCATCTGGATCGATGGCAAAATCACCTTGGAAGGATCCGTAGTCTGAAATTGTTATCTTCATATGGTATTCAAAAAGTCTGATTTTGCAACGAGGCGGCACGAACAAAAGAGCTTGACTGCTTTATTACAGATACTTCTAAGAAATTGAATTTGTTCACCTTTATGACTTTTCATCGGTACCTACTATGTACAGGTAGTCCTCGTAAGCCACAGGTGGTGAGTACAATCTCCATGTTTATATACCCTCGCCATCTTTTACCACGATCTTTTAGTAATAGGTAGTATCATAACTCAGTGTACCAGAGTTATAAGCCGTGGAATCGTGATCATTTTTCTTAAGATCAGGATTTGAATTAGCTCCAAAGTATATATCACATTTGAGCGTATCGCCATCTGGGTATGAACAAGATCAACTAAAGGTTGGTACTATTAACTCCTGTTGCATTGTCTTTAGGATCTCGATTAGTTGGTTTATTTGAAGGAATAAAAGAGCTAGAAGCAGTGAGGCAAACCATTAATGTCTTTTCATTGATGCAAACTCTCTAGAATAAAAAGAAACTCATAGTGACAAAACTTTTGTCTTAATTCTCCTTATAGCTCTTTGTGCTGAAACCGTTCTGAAAATTTAATGAAAATGGAATAAGACAGATGAACAAATTTTGGATGGGGACTGTTTCTAATTTGTCTTTGTTGCAAATAACTTCTAAGATCTGTTTCCTTATTGTTAAACCTACGAGGAAGAACGAGATTGTTCGTTACAATAACATTTGTTACTATGGAATAGGAGTTGGTATAGGTGAGAAATTCCAGAATACTATTCAAAGTTTTTTTTACTTTTTTGAAGATATCGACCTTCACACTGGGTGGCGGGTACGCAATGATTCCGGTGATGCAATGGGAAGCAAAGAGGCTCAGTTGGTTCAGTGAAGATGAGTTTTACAAAACTCTTTCCCTTGCTCAATCAATACCAGGTCCCATAGCCTTTACCACTGCCGTGATGGTTGGTAAAAGAGTGGCAGGCATTTTCGGAGCATTCTTGGCAGGGTTAGCGATTGTTCTGCCGCCATTCTTTGCTATCGTAGGTGTTGCAAGTCTAATTAAACCCTTTTCTAACAACATCTACGTGCAAGGTTTCTTGAAAGGTTGTTATGCCGCCGTCATAGGACTTGTTTTCAATGTTCTGTATGGTCTTTTGAGACGCCAAAAGTGGGATCTTTTTAGATCGGCGGTAGTGTTGATAAGTATCTTGCTTCTCGTTATTAATGCCTCTTTACTCATGCCAGTTTTTCTTGGTGTCGTCGGTATTTTATACCTGAGAGGAGTAAAATGAGATGTTTTTGAGTCTTGTAATGATCTTCTTCAAGATAGGTTTTTTTGCCTTTGGTGGTGGCTGGGCTATCGTAGGAATTTTGAGAAACGAGATAGTATCAAAAGGTATTCTTTCTGCTGAAGAGTTTGCACAAGTTCTATCGATCGCGCAGATGACTCCGGGACCCGTTGCAATAAACCTTGCCACGTATATTGGTTATAAATTTTTTGGCTTTTTGGGAGCAGTAGCAAACACCTTTGTTTTTCTACTTGCTCCTACATTGATAATTTCAGTTCTGTTCTTGCTGACAGGACGAGTCAAAGTTGACAAAGAAAGGTGGTCCAAAGCACTCACAGGTATCACTACGGTCATGGTTGCTGTAACTATGTACTCGTTGGTCATACCTAAGATAAAGGATCTTTTAATGATATCTATTGCTGCCGTTGTTTTTCTTTGCATTTACAAGTATAAGATTCATCCTCTTATCTTGATCTTTTCGAGTGGATTCATAGGTGTTGTTCTTTATGGATTGTTTTGATTTATAATATAGCTACAAGGGGGGATTCTGGTGAAAAAGATTTTGTTTGGGATCATTTTAACACTTTCTGTATGCCTTTTTGCTTACGAGGCTACTCTCAATTTACTCAGTTTCAAATCCTTCACCTACAAAGTCATCACGGAAGATCGGGAAATACTGGCCGGTTTCACCAGTGAAAGGACAAAGAATGGTTACGAAGTTACACATTGGTCTAAATTTGTCGTTCCAGAGAGTGAAGAAATGAATTACGATTATTTTGCGACTTCGTACTTAGCAGCCATCTTCACTTTTGTATATAACCCGGCTTATACTAGTTTCTTTGGCATGATAGACTTGGACAATCCCACTACACTGAACATGTATGGAATTAAGATTGTTTACGAAGGTGAAGAAAAGGTTGGAAAATATGTGGGAAAGAAATTTACCTACTATGTAAATGAGAAACCTGTTATAACTTGGGTTATAAGTAAACAGGTGCCATTGGTTTTAAAATCGATTATCCATGAGAGTAATTACACATTCGAGCTTGTGGATTTTCAAAAAAGATAGCTTATAAAGCTGGATTCTCTGATACAGTGAAGCTTCGAGAAGAAGTCAGTCTTTTCTTGCCGCAAAGAGTTCTGCACCGGACAAAAAGTATTTTGTGAGTGTAAAGAATAAGATGAACATTGGTATACTGGCAATTGCTGCAGCAGCCATCATTGCACCTTCGTTGGTGTACTTTTCCGTTGCAAATTGAATAATGTAAAGCGGTATTGTTTTCTTTTCAGGACTTTGTATGATGAGTAAGGGCCAGAGTAAGTTGTCCCATTGAGATCTGAATGTCAAAATAGCAAGCGTGGCGATAGCTGGTAAACTGTTGGGTAAAACTATCTTCCAATATATACCGAATTCACTTGTGCCGTCTATCCGTGCAGCGTCAATCAACTCATCTGGGAAGGTCAAAAGATACTGCCTCATCATAAAGATGCCAAAGGCATTCATCAAAAGAGGTACTATCAACCCTGCATATGTATCTTGCATACCCATGTTAGTCACAATAAGATAAAGTGGAATCATTATTGCCTCGAAAGGAATCATCATGGTACTTAAGATCATCAAGAATACAAATGTTCTACCTTTGAACCTATACTTGGCAAGGCCGTAACCAGTTATAGAACACAGAAATACAGTTCCAATCGTTGTCAACGACGCTACCAAAAATGAATTCCAAATACTCTTGAGGTAGAAGAATTTGCCATCGTTTCCCTTTATGGCTTGCCAATAGTTTTGCCATCTAAATTCTCCGCTAATCCATGGGTACGGGATTCTCATGATGTTCTTGGAAGACATAACAGAGGCCGTGAACATGAACACGACTGGTACGAGAATAAAGACGGCAAATACAATTAAAAAAAACCATACGAAGATATCTAAAAATATCGATTGTTTCACTCTATCACCTCAGTAAGTGATGTTTTCAGTCTTTGAAACTCTAATTTGCAGGTAGCTGAAAGACATAATTATCAAGAAAAGTATCACACTCATTGCACTTGCTCTACCAATTTGTCGATCTCTGATGGCTGTGTTGTATATACTCAATGTGATCACATCGATAGGTTTAATTGGTGCACCACCTTGAACAAACAAGTACTGTGTGCTGAAAGTTCTAAGGCATTGAATCATCGACATGACTGATACCAACAGTGTCGTTGGTCGTATCAGAGGTAAAGTGATGTGCCAAAAATCCTGCCATCTATTTGCACCATCGATTGTAGCAGCTTCGTGTATAGATCTTGGGATACTCGCCATACCGGCAACAAAGATTATGGTGAAATACCCGACGTATTTCCAAAAATAGACTATTATCGTTGCAAGTCTCAGCATATTTTCCCTTGATAACCAGCGATAATCTATGCCTTTTGTGTTGAAGAGAAAATTCAAAAATTGATTAGACAATCCTCTTGGGTCAAAGATTAAAAGCCAGATTGCCGCTGCAACGACCGATGACAAAACTGCAGGTGAATAGTACGCCATCTGAAGAAATTTTTGAAATCTTTTTCTTGTAAGTATCAAAGCTGCAAAGGATAAACTGAATAGAACCATGGGGACAAAGGTGCCAAAGGCAAAGATTGCTGTTGCTTTGATTGAATTCCAGAAAGCTTCTGATCTGAGAAGGTATAGATAATTGTTCAAGCCTACAAATTTAGGAGCTTTCAGAGATAAAAGTTCTTTCTTAAAGAAACTTGTCCAAAAAGCGTTTGCCATGGGATAAAAGCTAAACATTGCGAAAAAGATAATGGCAGGTAGCGTGAATATAAATCCCCAAAACGCCTTTTTTCTTTCCAAGGTCCTCAAATCTATCACCCTCAAGAAAAGGTGGGCATAGCCCACCTTTTTATTCTTCCTTTAGAAGTTCGTTCGCCTTCTTTTTCAAAACTCTCAGTGCTTCTTCTGGAGTTGTAGTTGTTAGCATCACAGACTCAACGGCTTCTTTTATCAACTGCTCAAATTGTGGTCCCTTAGGATGAAGTGGGACAATATGGGCTTTTTCCATGTCCTGAAGAAAAACTTTTGCGTATGGATAGTTTTTAAAGGTATCGGATTCGATCAAAGACCTCTTTGGTTGTATGAGACCTACGTTCAATAAATACTCTTCTGGATGGTTGAGCATGTAGTTTATGAATCTCCAAGCCCATTCTTGTTTTTCCTTTGAACTTTCTGCATTTACCATGTAATAGTGCCCGTAGTAATTACATCTCACATCTTTCACAGCATCTTTGAAAACGGGGAATGGAACGACCATCCATTCTTTGCTATTGTAGAAATCCGGATTCTCTGCTTTGATTCTATCTATCTGGTATAGTCCAGACAAACACATTGTAACAGTATTGTTGTCTTTGTTGAATTCTTTTCTTGCAGCAGTATAGGTTGGAGAGCCAAGGTTTCTCCCATTTGGTCCCCAGTCTTTCATAAATCTTAAAACCTTCAGCCATGCCTCGTCGTTTACGATTGCTGTTTTGCCATCATCACTAAATAAAGCACCTCCAAGCTGCTCAACCATTGGTAAAAGGAAGGTCAGGTAATAGGGATATCGGAAATCAAACCCCCTTCTTTTAATGATCTGTCCTTCTCTTATGACTAACTTTTCACTGATTTGTACCATTTCTTCCCATGTTTTTGGATAGTCTTTTTCTGGATCAAGTCCAACTTCTCTGAAGTATTTTTTGTTGATGAAAATGCACCAGTTAGTTAATTCCAGGGGTAAACCATAGATCTTACCTTGATAAGTGACAGCATCGAGGGCACCTTCGACGTATAAACTTTTCAGTTCATCAAATGTTTTTAAGCCAAGCACGCTCAAATTTACAGGAGCGACCCTTTCATTTACAATATAGGGGTATGCATCCTGTATTTCCATGTTGAAGATATCAGGACCTTTACGTGCCGCAAAGGCAGTTAATACGACTTCTCTTATTTTTGCTGAAGGATAAGTCACTCGTGTAATTCTGACATTAGGGTACATTTTTTGAAATTCTTGAATGTACCTTTCCTCAAGCGGTGTTCTGTTAGGATCTTCGTGAGTCCAAATGGTTATCTCGATCTGAGCTGCACAGACTATAACTGCCAACGAGAAAACTATGAACCATGTCATCCACCTCATGCAACTCACCCCCTCGAGAGATTTTTATTTGCAATCATATTATAGCCTTAATAAATCTGAAATCAAAGTGTTGATGAATTTGAATTTTGAAATAGATTGGATGTTTCTTTAAACACTTTGCAACCATCATCGTTTGTAGGAACGCCTATTGCCACTGGTGGGAATATAGTTCAAAAGCCATGTCAATACACTAACTTATGGGAACTATAGATTTAAAACAACACGATTAGGTGGGAGATCGATTCTTTAGTTTACATAAACAGCCGTATAACTTTCAAAACTTACAAATTGCTCGTCAACAGAGAGATCCAAATTGCTTTTGGGTAGTAGAGAAAAAAATCGGGATGAGTTACATCCCGATTTTGCAAAGAACTACTTTTCTTCTGGCGCCCCCAAGGGGATTCGAACCCCTGCTTCTGGCTTGAAAGGCCAGTGTCCTAGGCCGCTAGACGATGGGGGCTTTAGTACACAACGTTATATTACACTATGTTGTTAAAATGGTCAAGAGGTTTCTCATGAAAAAGGCGGCAGATTGCCGCCTATGGTCGGGGCGACTGGACTTGAACCAGCGACCTCTTGCGCCCCATGCAAGCGCGCTAGCCAAACTGCGCCACGCCCCGCATATCTAATCATACCACTCGAGCGAGCCTATTTCAAGTCATGAATGTTGGAGAAACTATTCTTGCCTGAGCTTTGATTTAGAGATATTTCTCTTTACTGGCCATAGGCTTGAATACAAGAATTCTTGTGAGAGACATCAAGTTTCTTTTGTTTCATTAATTTGAGTAATGTCTTTGTTTCTCTCAGCAAGATTTTCAACACAATCAAATTGAGTTGACTGTTATTAATTGTGTGATATGATTAATAAGGTACAGAAGAATTTGGAGAGGTGATAGAAAAGTGAAGGATAAAATCCATCCAGAGATGAAATTTGTCTCGGTCAAATGTGCTTGTGGAGCAGAACACAAGTTTTATACAACTCGCGAAAACGTACGAATCGATGTGTGCTCAAATTGTCATCCACTGTACAAAGGTCTTTCTGGTGCAAGTCTGGTAATAGATACAGAAGGTAGAATAGAGAAATTTAACCGCAAATACAAGAACAAACAATACTGATAAGCCATACATTCTTCGAGGAGGGGCATTTTGTGACAAAGGTTGGAGATGTCGTGAAGAGCAAGGTAACACAAATTACAAAGTTTGGAGCAATGGTTACACTCGAGAGTGGAGAACCAGGTTTTATCCACATTTCTAAGATAGCCAATCAGTA
>JBKBIU010000061.1:0-7446 GCA_046294065.1 Pseudothermotoga sp. | reverse complement strand
AAGGTGGATAAGACAGCGAATCACAGTCGTTTTTCATTCCTCGTTGTCAATTTTATTTGTAAAATCAACTTCCTAAATTGAAGCTTTGCAAGATAGATCGTAGAGTTAAGGCATTTTGCATGGCTTTACCGCGGTAACAATTATTGAAAAAAACGAATGAATCTTCTGATTCTTTGGCCATTTTAATTATGTCTTGTGATAGGTTCTTGAGTTCCTCTTCAGAATAATAATAGTTGTATCTTTCAGTAACCGAAGTGAACCATTTGTTATTCTTGCCGTGGAACCTGAAATAGGAGATCTGTGATGTTCTCACTGGTTTGTATGGGAAAAGATCTTTTATCTGTGGTTCGTCCACAATTACCGTTGTCAAGCCGCAAGACCTCAAAAAATCATAGACCTGCTCTTTATCCCATGAACGGTGTCTGAATTCAATGGCTAAAGGTTGAGTGATATCATTCTTGAGTTTTTGAATGTACTGCAAATTCTTTTTAGAGAACTGAAAGGCATAGGGAAACTGTGCAAGTAATATCTTGAGCCTACCTTCTGAGATCATTGGTTCCAACGCAGTTAAAGTCTTTTTTATGTCATCTTGTGGTAGTGTGAGTGTTTTCCACCCTTCGTGGGTTACAAAACGTGGCATTTTCACAGAAAAAACGAACATTTGCGGCGTTCTTCTGAGCATCGTTACTATTGTCTTGTAGTTGGGAATCGTGTAGTATGTGAAGTTGAGTTCAACAGCGTTGAATTTCCAAACGGATGCGTAATATTTGAGTAACTGTGTCTTGGATAAAGTTTCTGGGTATACCGTGCCTATCCAGTCTGAAAAGTAATAACCGCTGGTTCCTATATACAACAAGCGCAATCCCCTGAATATGTTATCATTCTTTTTGGTGATATTGATGATAAGAATAGGTGCACACATGCCAATCTCATATGGTTTTGAAAAGGTCCCACAGATGACAGTTGATTCTGGGGGAAATACCTTCCAGATCTTTCCTCACAGTCCAAGAACATGGAGAGCGTCGTTACCTTCAAAGAAGGTTGCTGAAGAATTTCAAGCGCAGATAAAAAAATATGAAATTCCGTTTGAAGCTGCGTTCTGTCATTGCGGA
Source organism: Pseudothermotoga sp. (assembly GCA_046294065.1). GTDB lineage: Bacteria > Thermotogota > Thermotogae > Thermotogales > DSM-5069 > Pseudothermotoga_B. The sequence continues at coordinate 6,334 of JBKBIU010000061.1, read as the reverse complement.
TATTTGATCAATCTTGCAAGTCCAAAAGATGATATCTGGCACAAATCAGTGGAGCTTTTGATCACTGAAGGAAAGATATGCCACTTGCTTGGTATAACTTATTTGAATGTTCATCCTGGTAGCCATACTGGGGCAGGTGAGGAGGAAGGAATGAATAGGATCGTCAAAGCCCTCAATGAATTTCTCAAGACTGTTCCCAGTGTCACAGTCTTACTTGAAAATGTTTCACCCAAAGGGGGCAATATTGGGTATACAATGGAGCAGTTGGCCCAGATAATCAACGTGGTTGACGAGCCAGGTCGAATAGCCGTGACCTATGATACGTGCCATGGTTTTGACGCAGGCTACGATATTACTTCCAAAGAGGGCGTGGAGAGACTACTCGATGAAATGGAAAAGTCCTTTGGGCTTTGGAGGGTAAAGATGATTCATCTGAATGATTCAAAAGCCCCGCTTGGTAAACCCCTCGATAGACATGAAAATATAGGCAAGGGGTTCATAGGGGATAAAGGCTTTCGCAATTTTTTGAGTTTTGAGCAGATACAAAATATACCTTGGGTCTTAGAGACGCCAAACGAAGAGGATCTATATACCAAGGAAATTGCTCACGTCAAGTCCTTAATCGGTCTGATATGATGCTGATCGACAGTTTTGTTCTCAAGAAAATTGTTCAAGAATTTCAAAGACTCAAAGAAAGCAGTTTGAGGCAAGTATATCAGTTTGACAGGTCAACGATTTATCTTTATTTTCAAGATCAAGTCGTGAGAGTATGCCTTGACCCTGTTTTTGCACACATCTGTACGACCGAAAAAGAGGATTTTTCAGATCACCACCCTTCGAATTTCGTCATGCTTATGCGTGCAAGATTGAGAAACGCCCGGCTCAAGAGAATCGAGCAAATAGGTTTTGATAGAATTATGTTTTTTGAATTTGACAGAATCGACGAGGTAGGCGATAGGCATCTGTACAGATTGTATATCGAATTTCTTGCCACTCATTGCAACGCCCTGTTGGTTGAGAATAATCTTGTGATTGACGCCTTCAGATACTTTTCTACCTCTTCGCGTATCGTTCAGAAAGATCATCCTTACGAGCTCCCAGAACAGAGAATTGATCCCTTTGAAATTTCTTACGACTTTTTCAATCTTCTGGACGAGAAACAGATCATATCTCAATTTATATCAAGAACTATTGCAGGTTTTTCAAAGTTATTGGTGACTGAGCTACTCACAAGGGCAAAACTGGATGACAAAGCAATCTGCAATCTCAATCCTTCTGAAAGAAATTCTTTAAAGCATGCCTTTTTTTCAATTATTAACGACTTTCAAAAGAACGGTATCTACGTTTACAATGAAAATGACCGTTTTGTGTTGAGTGCAGTGCCGCTCACTCATCTTCCGCAAAATGTCTTAGTATTCGAGTCAGCTTCTAAAGCCGTTGACTATGTCCACGGGATAATGTACAAGCACCAGCTTTTTAAACAAATGCAAACAAATCTCATGAAGATTGTCAAGGAATATGTGAGAAAGGAGAGTAAAACACTTGATGCGATCGAGGATGAACTGAGCGAATGTGGAAAGTCCGATAGATTTCTCAAATACGGTGAATTGCTAAAGTACGCACCAGATCAAAACCAAACAGGTGACGTAGTTGATATCTTTGATTACACTACTGGGAAGGTTTTCTCTGTGCCATTGGTAAAAGGAAAAAATGTCAAAGAAAGCTCCCAATATTATTTTGGCTTGTATAAGAAGTTGAAAGAAAAATGGCAAGTTCTACAAACAAGAGTTGCACAATCAAGGCAGTTATTGGCTTATCTTGAACAACTCTTGCACACCATCGAGTCTGCAGATGATCTTGAGACACTTGAGGAAATAAAACAAGAGATGGCACAGCAGGGCATGGTAAAAAGGGGAAGGCAACAAATTCAAAAAGAGAGTGATTTCAAAAAGGTTGAATATCAAGGGTTTCTGATAATGATTGGAAAGAACAACAAGCAAAATGAAAAACTCGTAAGGCAGGTAAATGATAGAGATTTATGGTTACACGTTCATGAAATGCCGGGTGCTCATGTTGTCATAAAGACCGAAGGAAGAGTAGTTCCACAGAAGGTTTTAGAGTATGCCGCTGCTCTGGCTGCATATCATTCAAAAGCACGTTTTTCTTCTAAGGTACCCGTTGACTATACCTTTATCAAGAATGTCCACAAACCAAAAGGCTCACCACCAGGTTTTGTAGTATATACAAATTACGAGACACTTTTCGTAAACCCACAAATTGTTGAATCACACCCACAGTAGCATTTCACCCATGTTCATTGTGACCTAAGGTATTACCAGCAACCCCTTCGAAGGTTTCTGGTTTAGAGTAACAGTCCGTTCTGCTACTATTCATTTTCACTTTTTTTAGTTTCTACTTGACATTTACTAAAGTTTGATCTAAAATCTTTTTAAAAGACGCGGGAGGTGTCAAAATGCTTAATGCATTTCTTGCAAATTTTAAAAAATCGTGGATAGAATTTAAAAGGTATTACTTCAACACAGTCTCAGGTCTTGCAACCTTCTTGATATTTTTCTATTTGATCTTTTTCGGGGTAAAAGCCATTGGAGGTTCCACTGTTAACTTTACTGATACTCTTGAGGGTATCATTGTTGGATATTTCATGTGGATGATGTTCATATTCTCTTTTCAAGGTGTTGCTTGGGGTATCATAGACGAAGCTCAGAGAGGTACTTTGGAACAAGTATTTGTTTCTCCCATCGGTTTTGAATATCAAATGCTTTTTAGAATGATCAGCGATTTTGTTTTCAACGTTTTATTTGCAGTACCTTTGATGTACTTTGTTGCATATACAACTGGTAAGAGATTGAGTTTTGACCTTGGAACTCTTTTATATCTTCTTGTTGTAGGAACTCTTTCTGCTTTGGGCATCGGGATGATACTGGGTGGTATTGCACTTGTTTTTAAGAGGATTTCTTCTTTCATTCAGATAGTCACGATAGGTTCTCTTGGATTCACCATGTTTGATCTTTCTAAACTCTGGTACAGGTTTCTCCCCATGTCACAAGCTGCACATCTGATGAGAAGGTTAGCTGTGGAGGGTGTTAGATTTCACCAATTTACGATCTCTGATCATTTGATTTTGTGGCTAGTGGCACTGGTCTATCTAATGGCTGGTGTCGTCGTCTTTCGTGGTTTTGAAAAGAGAGCAATGACAACGGGCACACTCGGACAATATTGAGGTGGTTGAGATGATTAGAGTGAAAAATCTTGTCAAAACTTACCCAAAGCGAGGTTCAAAGGAATGGCTCAGGGCTGTAGATGACGTATCTTTCGAACTCAAGTCAGGAGAGATCTTTGCCCTTCTTGGACCAAACGGTGCTGGGAAAACAACTACGATAAAATCGGTCTGCGGTTTGATAATACCTGACTCTGGTGAAATTGAAATAAAGGGGATAAGCGTTCTGAAGAATCGTACTAAGGCACTTGCCCATATCAGCGTAGTACTCGAGGGAAATAGAAATCTATACTGGAGAATGACGCCCATGGAAAATATGGCATACTTCTGTGGTATCAGAGGAAAGAGTCTAAAGAAGTCAGAAGCAGTCGAAATACTAGAAAAACTGGGACTTTCTGAAAAGAGAAATGAACTTGTACATAAACTGTCAAGGGGAATGCAACAAAAAGCTGCGATAGCGGTTTGTCTTGCAGCCGGTACAGAGATTCTTCTTCTCGATGAGCCCACTTTGGGTTTGGATGTGAATTCAGCCGTCGAGTTCCGTACACTTTTGAAAGATCTTCAAAGACAAGGTAAAACGATACTGCTTTCAACGCACGATATGAACTTAGTCGAAGCGGTAGCTGACAGAGTTGCCATAATGAGCAATGGAAAAATAGTCGTGTGTGAAGAGAAGAGAAAGTTACTCGATCTTTTTACGGCACGTGGATATAGGATAAAACTTCTTTCAAACGGAACAACCGAGGAGAAGCTCACACAGCTTGGTTTATCGGGGTGGAAAAAAGATGGAAATATTATTGAGATTCATTTGAATTTATCCTCAGCAAAGGAACTGTACAAAATTATAGAAGATTTCAGATTGAATCAGATAGAAATAGAGAGTATAGAAAAGGAATTGGTTAACTTTGAAAAGATATTCATATCTTACACCAACAGTGGCTCCCCATGATGCAACATTCGGTGTGAAATTTGACTCATTTTGTGATTTCCAACTGTTGAAAGCTCATAGACCAATATTCATTGCCTGAGTGTTTATACTGCCTTGGCGGTGGCAAAAATATAGTATAATCAACAGCGTACAGCAAAACTGATTGGGGAGGGAGCCATATGAAGCATCCTCTTGTGAAAAATGCGGAAGACAGGATGAACAAATCTATTGAAAAAATAGGCGAAGAGCTCAGGAAAATGAGAACTGGTAGACCTTCACCAGCAATTCTTGAGGAGATAAAGGTTGATTATTATGGCGCATTGACGCCCATTAACCAACTTGCCACAGTCAGTATCTCAGAAGACAGGGCCCTGATAATAAAACCATGGGACAAATCGGTCCTCACTGCCATTGAAAAGGCGATTTTTGCTTCTGATATTGGTTTAACGCCACAGAATGATGGCAATGTGATAAAACTTAGCTTTCCAACTCCAACCACTGAGCAAAAGCAGAAATGGGTTAAGAAGGCAAAGGAATTAGTTGAACAAGGAAAGGTTGCCATAAGAAATGTCAGAAGAGATATACTCAAAGATCTCAAGGACATGCAAAAGGAGGGCAAGATCTCTGAAGATGATGAAAAGAGACTTGAAAAAGAGGTTCAAGATTTAACAGATAAGAAGATTGAAGAAATGGAAAAACTCTTTCAGAAGAAGGAAAAGGAGATAATGGAAGTTTGATTTTGACACATCTTGCAGTAATAATGGATGGAAATGGTAGATGGGCTCAAAAAAGAGGGCTCCCCAGAATTGAAGGGCATCGACGGGGTGCGCAAAAGGCTGAGAAGATAATCGAGTGGTGTGCTGAAATTGGTATAAAGTACGTCACACTCTATACCTTTTCAACAGAAAACTGGAAAAGACCTGAAAAAGAGGTGAAGTATCTATTTTCTCTGTTGGTTGAGATGCTCAACAAGAAATTCACAAGAATGATGGAACAAGGAGTGAGAATAAGATTTTGTGGGCTTATAGATCAACTTCCAAAACAGGTTCTGGAAGTGTGTAGGAATTTTGAAGCAAAAACAAGGGACAATCAAAGGATCCAAGCAATACTGGCCCTGAACTACGGTGGACGTCGAGAGATAATTGATGCTATCAATAGAGCGATTCAAGATGGAATAAGTCAGTTTGACGAGGATAAACTACGCAAATATCTCTATCTTCCTGATGTTCCAGATCCAGACTTTGTCATAAGAACTTCTGGAGAAGAGAGGATTAGTAATTTCTTGTTGTGGCAGATAGCTTACAGTGAGCTCTATTTTACAAAAGTTCTTTGGCCCGATTTTTCAAAGGAAGATTTTCTGAGAGCCATCAAGGATTTTGAAAATCGTCATAGAAGATTTGGGGGATTGTGATGTCAGAAACAAGAACAAGAGTGATAACTGCATCTATAGTTGCTCCTTTTGTTGTTTTGTGTTTCATAAATTACAAAAGTCTCATTGGTTTAGTTGCTATGGTTGTGTTGCTTGCATCGTATGAACTCTTGAATATGACGATAAAAGATTACGTTCAAAGGGTCTTTCTGTATTTTGGTGTAGCCTTAAGTGTTGGATTTACGATAGCTTACGGAATAACGAGAGCTACCAATGGAATGCTTTTGTTGAGCCTTGCCTTCGTTATCAATGGAATTGTGTTCATTATCTCACTCAAAGAAACTGCCAATGTTTTTAATACTGTACTTGCCACGGTTTTATCACTACTGTATATCGCTGGTTGCCTTTCATTTTTCTTCCCAATCTATCTTGAATACGGAGCAGCCAACGCGCTTTTGAACCTTGCAGCGGTGTGGTTGTATGATACGGGTGCCTACTTTGTCGGTATAAGATACGGTAAGACAAAGATTGCTAAACATATAAGCCCTTCAAAGAGTTTCGAAGGCATAGTAGGAGGTTTTGCCACAGCTTTAGCTTTTTGCTTTGTCTACAAAATAGCTTTTGAATGGCTTTTCAAAGCAAAAGTAATGTCTTTTAAATCGCTCATTATTTTTTCCTTGATTATAGCGATTTTTGATACCTTTGGAGATCTTTTCGAGTCTGCCTTGAAGAGGCACTTTAGTTTAAAGGATTCTGGGAATGTTCTTCCAGGTCACGGTGGTATGTTAGATAGGATCGA
>JBKBIU010000349.1:0-1587 GCA_046294065.1 Pseudothermotoga sp. | reverse complement strand
AGAGTTCACGATGAGATATGAAATGGTCTATTTCGATCTAGACAACACATTACTGGATTTTTCTCGTTCTGAGAAAGAGTCATTGTACTATGTATTTTCCAAATACGGTTTTGAACTGAAGAATGAACAGGTTGAACTTTATATTCAAATAAACAAAAAATGGTGGCAGGACTATTCAAAAGGTTTGTACAGTAAAGATCACATAGTAGTAGCAAGATTTAAAGAGTTCTTGGAGAAAATAGGTGCTATGAGCATACCTGTAGAAAAGATATCAACAGAGTATCTTGATAAACTTTCACAGACTGCCTATTTTGTCCCAGGGGCGAGACAGTTTCTTGAAAAGATGAAACTCAGAAACCAAAGAATGGCAATACTCACAAACGGAGTAAAAAAGGTCCAAGAAGCTAGAGCGAAGATACTGGGACTTCAAAACTACGTAGAATTCATAATCACCTCTGAGCAAGTGAAAAAGCCAAAACCAGATCCTGCCATGTTTTCGTTGGCAGCACAACTGAGTGGTGTGAGATTAGACAGTTCAGTGTACGTTGGTGATGATCCTGTTATAGATCATCAAGCTGCAAAAAACGCCGGAATGGATTTCATACTCTTTGATCCATCCGGCGCAAATTTCAAAAACGAATTCCCTGTTGTGAAGGACTTCGACGAACTCTACGCAGTTTTATGTGTTTGAGCTGATCCAGTTCAAAACATGCTCCGATACCGATTTTATCGTTTCCTCTTCAAATGGAGAAGACAGTTTTGCCGTTGTCAAAAGCTGTGTGAATGGTAAGCTTCCGCCCAGATCGCAAAGATTCACGTAATCTCTAAAAGCACCTTCTCTGTCTTTGAAAGACCTTATCCAAAATTGAAAGGCACAGATCTGTGCGAGGACATAATCAATGTAATAGAACGGATTTTCAAAGATGTGCCCTTGTTGGTGCCATCGTCCTCCGTCTTCTAAGAACTTGTTGCCATCGTAATCGATCTCTGGCATATAGGTTCTTTCTATCTCACGCCAAAGCATTCTTCTTTCTTTCGGTGTCCTATTGGGATTTTCATACACGTAATGTTGGAATTCATCTACACAGGTCCCATAAGGAATAAAATTCAAAGCTCCCCACAGATGAACAAGCTTTGCTTTTTGTGCTTGATCTTCATAGAAATACTCCATCCAGGGCCATGCAAAAAACTCCATACTCATGGAATGTATCTCACATGCTTCGAGCGTGGGCCAATGGTACTCGGGAACCTCGTAATTCCTGCTCCTGTAAACTTGAAAAGCATGACCGGCCTCGTGAGTCAAGACTTCCACATCATGTTCAGTTCCATTGAAATTTGCAAAGATGAAAGGAGACTTATAATTAGGTACGAAATTACAAAATCCACCTGGGTACTTACCATCCCTACTTTTCAAATCGAGCAATTCATTTTCGAGCATGAAACTGAAAAACTCTGCCGTTTCACTTGACATCTCTCCGTACATCTGCTTTGCCTTTGATACTATTTCATCTTCATCACCAGTGGGTTTAGGATTACCTTCCTTTAAGAGAACTGATAAATCATAGTATTTCAACTTCTCCACACTCA
>JBKBIU010000348.1:0-1606 GCA_046294065.1 Pseudothermotoga sp. | reverse complement strand
ATGAGTGAAACAATCAATTTTTCTCCTGCTTCCAACAGTTGTTTTGATAAGATCATACTAAACTGTGTTTCATCTTCAAAGGCCGGAATGATTTTCCACATATTTTCATCTATGAAATCTGCTGGTCTCATTCTAAAAGCATAGTGGTAGGGTTGTGCTGGCAAAATGTACTCTTTGTGTGGCAGTGCTCCCCAACTGTTGTCACCGCCCAGTCCCATTTGTTTGTAGTCTACGTTGACAGTTACAAAGTCTCTTAAAAACAGTTCATTCACATGCCTCGCACTTTCCAAATCTTCCATCGAAAATGGCCATACACTGAAATCTATTGTAGGCAAACCAGAGACAAATAGAGATATTTTTGAATCTGTAATAAAGAACCATCTCACATCACTTCTATTTCCTGTCTCCTGTGGTCTGACATACGGGTGAAACATCTTTTCCACTGTTTTAGTATATATACCGAAAACACCACTTTCTTTTCTATCTTGATATGTCTCATCGGGTCCTCTTCCGTACCATTTCACCGTTTGGAAGTTTTTAAGCATCTTGAATTGAATGCCTATTCTTGGAATTTCAGGCAGTTCACGATTTGGATATAGTGTGTAATCTACCAAAATATCGTTATTTCCAAAGATCGTATAGGTCAAGTACAGCCAACTATCTTTTGGTAAATGGTAGACCGTTGAGACAACAACCCTATTTTCGCCTTTCTGACAAAACATCTTATGCAGTCTCCTAGAATGACTTGCATATTTCCAGATAGCCAATCTCTCATGCATTCTGTTGCCAATATCGTTATCTGTAGGGGCTCTCCAGAAATTTGGTACTACAGGTTCATAGAGTAGTTCATGCTCCTTAAAAGTTATCTGCTCTAAAAGGCCTGTGAATTTTGAAAAACTTAAGCTCATATCCTTTGTTTTTACACAGTAATACTCTTTTGTTTCATCAAGACTCACCTTTTCCCTTACAGAGATTCTTTCAAGAACTGGTTTCTTCAGTTGAAATTCTTGCCATGCAACGACATGGCCCATTGGCGCCCATGGCTCTTCTTTTTCTGTGGCAAATTTGATCTCAAGGAAGTATTCATGATCATCTTCTAACTTTGGCAACTCCAATCGAAGTAACGTACTATCTCCTGCTGGTAAGGATATCTTGAATTCACCTTTTACGATCTCAAAACCATTTCTTTTTAGAACCCACATCCCTCTAAATTTCTCAAGATTTGTAAAGATGTAATCGTTTTTGATGTGGAATAGACCGTTTTTGAGCATTTTGATCTCAATGTACTGGTAAATCTTTTTGACTTCTATGAGTTCTGGTTCAGGAGTTCTATCTGGAAGAACCACTCCATTACAACAAAAGTTGCCGTCGTTTGGTTCATCCCCAAAATCTCCACCGTAAGCCCAGAATTTCTTGCTGTTTTTATCTATCTTTTCAATGCCTTGGTCTACCCAATCCCAGATACATCCGCCATGAAGATATGGGCTGTTCTTGATTATATCCCAGTAATCTTTCAGATTTCCCACACTGTTTCCCATGGCGTGTGCATATTCACACATTATGAGTGGTCTAGTTTGTTTTCTCGATGAATATTCAAGAAGTTTGT
>JBKBIU010000060.1:0-7601 GCA_046294065.1 Pseudothermotoga sp. | reverse complement strand
CTACCTTGTGTGAAAGATGTGGCACCAACGTAACTGGCTTGTTTGAGATCATCTGAAAGACTTTCTTGAACAAGAATTATCGTTCCAACAGGATTTAGCATTGGGAATGGCTGTGATGATACAATTAGTGTAACCGTTCCTCCTTGTTTCACGGCTGTGTCATCCCTTATTGTTAACCTTATCCCATAATAACCTGCAAAGATGCTGGTGAATCGATCGGTTTTCAGTTCAGCTGAGCCGATTATGAAGGATTCAATTCTTGGAGGCATGTTGTCCTGCACATCGATTTGGATAGCGTCTGTACCAACTCTACCGTCCAATGTTTCTAAAAAAACAGAAAGAAGATGTCTTCCAGAAACTGCTTTCCAAAAGTAATCAAATGCCGTACCTTCTGAAATTTTCAGGTCGTCTACATAGAAAGTAATTCTTTTTACATTCGTTTCGTCTGTCTGAACGCTTAACTTCACTGGATCTCCGGGGCTTGGGTTTGAGTTATCTATGATCAGTTTTGCTGTGGCCCGTCCCATGCCAACTGGAAAAACTCCACTTTTGACAACCGACTTACCACGTATGTCTTTTGCCATCACATTTACAGAATGATAGCCCTGATCATACTTACCCAGATTCACAGATAGTCTGGTTGAAGTTGTCTTCTCAAAGTTTTTGGTATAGAGTTGGACACCATCACGCTCTATTTGAACAGAAGCGACTTGAGTGTCATCTTCTATTCTCAGATTCAAAATTACATTTTCTTCTTTAGAGAAAAGGTCCTTTTGAAAGCTCATTCCAACGGTCGGTGGGCTCGTATCTACTGGATGAACGTTTAATATTGTTGAAGTAGCTGTTTTTGCACTATCGCTGGTTGAAACAACTATGTTTAAAGGATATTCACCCTGATCAAGTTCAGGGAGTTCAAGAATTATTGGTTTATCGATGGTCTGTACCTCCACTGATTTATTTGCAATCTTTGCTACAACTTTGATCACATCACTTTCAAGATCTTCCGCCACAACGGAAAGATAGGCTTTAGAATTTTCTTCTGGGAAAGAGGGTAAAAAGCTGATCTGTTTTATTTGAGGTGCTGTTTTGTCTTCAACCTTTATTATTCTTTGGTCGTAAACTTTTTGGCCGAATATGTTTTCCACATAACCTTCTAAGATATAAGTCTTTGCCTTTGTTGGCGTCCAGACGTATTGCAGTGGAACGGTATCACCGTTCTTAACGGTCTGCCCATCTATGCTGATTTTGGCAAGAGTGATTCCCACGTCAAAAGATGCCGACAGTTGGACTGTGACGGTACTATTGGGTGTGGGTATGTAAGGGTCCACAGACAAAGATACACTTATACTCTGTTTCTGCTGACATGATAATATTAAAATAGTTACTATCGCAAGTAAGATGAAGTATCTTTTCAAATCAAACACCTCTACAATATATTTTATCGTACGGCATACTGACTCCTTAAGCTCTTAGAAACTTAACAAATGATTTTTTAGGAGGTGAAATCTGTGAAAATACTTTGGTTTTCCATATTCGTAGTTGTCTTTTTTGCTCCATTTTTCTATTTCTATGAGGATGGTCAGCTCAGTCACAGAGAGCTCGCATACCCTGACAGTCTGTTTGTGAAGATAGATGGGCTTGATATTCATTACAAGATCTTTGGAAAAAATGACAGATACATGATACTTCTCCATGGCTTTGGATCTAATACCTACACATGGGAAAAGGTGGCTGGAAAACTTTCACAGTATTACACTGTGATCGCCTATGACCGACCAGCCTTTGGTCTTACAGAAAGGCGCTTCGATCTGAAGTTCAACCCTTATACAAACGAGTATCAGATTGAGCTTCTCAAAAAAATTATGGATCATTTCAACATACCCAAAGCCATTCTTGTAGGTAATTCAGCAGGTGGTTTTATTGCTTTGAATTTTGCACTAACATACCCTGAGAAAGTCGAGGCGTTAGTCTTGGCAGATGCTGCAGTTTTTAACACTGATCCGACAAATGTTTTTATAAGGTTTTTGATGAATATACCTCAGGTGAACCATGTGGGACCAGATGTCGTTGGAAGACTGATACAGAGGTCCTTTGAAGAAGCACTGAGCGGCGCTTATTTTGATCCTTCTAAAATTACAGACCAAGACAAAGAAGCTTATACAAGACCAACAAAGGTTTTAGGTTGGAAGAAAGCTCTGTGGGAGTTCACAAAAGCCGCAAAGTATAAAGATATAACACAGGATCTCGCGAAAATAAACTGCCCCGTTTTAATAATCCATGGAAGGCAAGATAGACTGATATCAGTTAAAGACAGCGAAGAACTTGCAAAGAGATTGAAGAACGCCACTTTGTGCATCATTGATAACTGTGGACACGTACCACAAGAAGAATGCCCCGAAGAATTTCTTGAATGTGTCATCAAAAGACTCGTTGAGTGATTGACTCTCTGTGTTTCACAGTTTTGTAACCAATTTTATCATCGCCTTGTGTATAATTTTGTGTGCTCCCGCTTTGCCGGAGGTGGGCAAGGCCGCTAGACCGAGGGAGGAGGTAAGTGATGGAAAGAATCTATGAAACCATGTTCATCATCGATACGCGTTTGAAAAACGAGGAACGAGAAGCCCTTGTAGAAAAAGTCAAGACAATCATTACAGAGCGAGTCAAAGGGAATATACAAACGGTGAACCGTTGGGGTATCAGGAAGTTAGCTTATCCGATCAGTCACCAAACGGAGGGCGATTACACCGTTGTTCTCTTCAGAGCGCCTTCAACAGATCTGAACAGACTTGAGGAATTCTACAGGGTAACACCTCAGATTCTTCGCTGGCAGACTTTTAGAAGAGAAGATCTCGAGAAAAAGGAAAAGAAGGAGCAACTCCAGCCTGAAGAAAAGAAGGAATGACTATGTCGTATTTTAACAAGGTGATTCTTGTTGGACGGATAACAAGAGATCCAGAGATCAGATTCACTACCTCCGGCAGAAGTGTGGCAAATTTCAACCTTGCTGTGAATAGACCGACTCGGCAGGAGGTTTCAGACGACCAACAGACGACTGACTTTATAAGAATTGTAGCCTTCAACAAGCTTGCCGATTTTGCAAAAACCTACTTGAAGAAGGGCCAGTTGATCTTGGTAGAGGGTGAACTGAGACTTCAAAAGTGGCAGGCTAAGGATGGGACAAACAGAACTACTGCCGAAATTTGGGCAAGGGACATAAGATTCATGGAAAAGAAGGTCTTTGAGGAGCCAGATTTGTTACCAAAAGAGTCGTTGTATCCTAAAGAGGAAGAAATCATTGAACCTGGCGAACAGGAGATCGATGAAGAAGATCTGGATAAACCACCATTCTGAGGAGGTGTGAATCGATGGCACAACAACAGCAACAGAAAAAGAGAAGAAAGAGAAAGATCAAGAAATGTAAGCTCTGTGAGATGAAGGTTCAGTATGTAGATTACAAAGATATTCGACTGCTCAGTGAATACATCACAGACAAAGGAAAGATTGTACCAAAGAGAGTTACAGGAAACTGCGCAAAACACCAAAGAATGATCAAAGTGGCTATAAAGCGTGCAAGACATATGGCTTTGTTGCCATTCATAAAGTTATAGGTCATTCGTGATGGATCTAGAGGGACTTCTGTCCCTCTTTTGTTTCTTTAAAGGAGGTAAAGTTGATGAAAAAACTTGGTGTTGTTGCGATAGGTGGAAATGCTGTGAACAGACCTGGCGAAAAGCCAACGGCAGAGAATATGTTGCAAGCTCTGACAGAAGCAATGGCTTATCTAGTAGATATGCTTGAAGAATATGATTTAGTCATTACACATGGGAACGGTCCTCAGGTTGGAAATATTTTGATTCAACAGGAGATGGCAAAGGACGTCATTCCACCGTTTCCAATAGACGTGAACGATGCCCAGACTCAAGGAAGTCTTGGTTATATGATAGCTCAAGCTTTGAGAAACAATTTGAGCATGAAAAATCAAGTTCGTGAGATTGCTGGTATTATAACCCAAATCATCGTTGACAAAAATGACAAGGCTTTCGAGAATCCTACAAAGCCCGTTGGCCCATTCTATACAAAGGAACAGGCAGAAAGATTGGCAAGGGAAAAAGGTTGGATCATGAGAGAAGATGCAGGAAGAGGTTATAGGAGGGTTGTCCCATCACCAAAACCCCTTGATATTGTTGAGAAAGAGGTAATTAAAATGCTCTTGAAAAACGATGTGATAGTTATTGCCGCTGGTGGTGGAGGTATACCTGTAATAAAGGAGAATGGCACTCTAAGGGGTGTTGAAGCAGTCATAGACAAAGACAGAGCCAGTGCACTCCTTGCCATTGAAATAGACGCTGATTTGTTTGTGATATTGACGGGTGTGGAAAGGGTTGCACTAAATTATGGAAAACCCAATCAAAAAGATCTCGACGAACTCACCGTTGATGAAGCACAAAAGTATCTCAAGGAAGGTCAGTTCCCGTCTGGAAGTATGGGACCAAAGATAGAGTCGGCGATCGATTTTGTGAGAGCAACAGGGAGAGAATGCATCATAACAGACATGGCAAAGCTGAAATTGGCACTTGATGGCAAAACAGGTACACGAATAAAATGATGCGATTGCCAAATTTGTTACAGTCGAAAGGGGCGCGAAAGCCCCTTTTTGATTATTTTAGTAAGACGACTTTTACGATATGAATGTAAACTGCTCTTCCAACCTCTTCTTTGATGCTGATCAATCCAAATCCTATCGGTTTTGATGGAAGTTCAGTTCCAAGAATCTGAGACAACAATTTATGTAGAAGCTCGGGGTTTTCTACTTTGATCATCTCTGTTTCAACTTGATTCCAGTTCACCGATACCTTCAAGTATCCTCCCGAGAGCGGTGGAAGAGGATTTGGTAAATCACTGCTCACTCGAATAAACTTCGAGCCTACTAAGGACCACTTTGCGTCCGATTTAAGATTTGTGTTGTACACAAAGATTGACTTTTCTCTTAACTCTTTGGATGAAAAAACAAGAATCTGTGGTTCTATTACCAAACTTGGTCTTCCCACTGGTTCAGGAAGTTGCTGGTTTTGTGCAACGACGATGAGACTTAGACACAAACCAACCAAAACTATCCACTTCAAACTCCTCATGAAAATCCCCCCTCTAAGGAAAGACAAACACCCAATGATTAAAAAATCATTAGATGAGAATAGTTCAGAAAATGTTAACTCCGTACCCTTGAAGAATTAACCATGGGTGCCATCTAAATTAGATAATAACCGGTTTCAAAAAAAGAGTCTTCTTTGAAGACGGTAGGGTTTGTATTAAGTAGAAAGTGGGTTCGTCACTCTTGATTTTTCCCAACGGTGTAGTAAAATACTTATTGAAACAAGCGGGTGTAGCTCAATGGTAGAGCATCGGCCTTCCAAGCCGAGGGCTGCGGGTTCGAATCCCGTCGCCCGCTCCAGCGCCCGTAGCTCAATAGGATAGAGCATCGGACTTCTAATCCGAGGGTTGTGGGTTCGATTCCCGCCGGGCGCACCAACATGGTGACCATAGCTCAGCTGGTAGAGCGCCTGACTGTGGATCAGGCGGCCGCGGGTTCGAAGCCCGCTGGTCACCCCAGGATGTGCGCCTGTAGCTCAATGGATAGAGCGTCGGACTTCGGATCCGATGGTTGCGGGTTCAAGTCCTGCCAGGCGCGCCAATCCCCTGGTGAACGTAGCTGAGGAATAGAAACTGCTTTTCCAAAGGAGGTAGAAAAGATGGAAGTACTAAAGGTAGCCTCTAACTCTAACCCCAACAAAGTTGCAGGTGCCCTTGCGGGTATGATCAGAGAGAGCGGTAAGGCAGAACTTCAGGCAATTGGTGCTGGTGCTGTGAATCAAGCAGTCAAGGCAATCGCTATAGCCAGGGGTTATCTGGCACCAAGTGGAATCGACCTTGTGAGCATTCCCGCATTCACAGATGTGGAGATTGACAAGGAAACAAGAACAGCTTTGAAGTTCATAGTCTTTCCAAGAAATTGAAAGAAAGTAAAAAAGCCCCGCAGAAGCGGGGCTTTGTTTTATTTTGACAAATCTATTATGAGTCAGAATTCATTTGCTTTTAAAGTATATAGGATTTGTCAAGGCATAGACTGGGTAGTCTCCAAAGGCTTCAACAAGAATCCAATCACCATCCTTGGGATCGATCTGTATCGAACATTGGAAAAGAGTTTTGCCTCTTAGCGAAATGGTATAAACCGTTTGACCTGATTGTATTAAGCGAAGTTCTTTGATAGGTGTGTTTGACATCATATATATATTTACCATCATCTTCTCTGAGATCAAAACGGTTTCTCCTGGCTCGGCACCGTTGATATCGACGAGTAAGAGGGGCCCATTTGTCAGGAAACTTTTACCACTCTTTAGGGCATTGAGTATGTTTTCTTGATTCAGTTTGTGAACCTTTACGTATGTTCGAGGTATGCCAGGAAATAGGCCATACTTTACCCAGTTTCTCAAAATTTGTTCGTTATTCTTTGCATATTCTATGAACTCAGAGCCTGGAAGTTCTCTTTGCAAAATCAATATCACCGTTTGCAGTGGAAGAAAACCAAGCAAAGAGTAAGAGCTGTACACATCATGACAATCACTGCCAGCGACTGCAGCTATTTTTTTACCTTGATTGAGTAGTTCATACCAGTATTCTTGGCTCTCTCTGTTTCCAAGGCCTTCAGCTATTGGAGGTGCTCCTCCGTTCCAAATTTCGATGAGGTCAAAACCTTCAACGTGTATTCGTTCAAAACGGTTTCTTAGATCAAAGGGATGATTTATTTGAGATACTGCCTTCTGCGAGGTTATATCTGTAAATATTCTCTTGATGTCTTCATCTGTTGCTGAGGGTTTCCACGCTACTAACTGATTTACACCAAGTGCATTGATGTGCCCAATCTGTGTTGTTATTTCTTCACCCATTATGGTCATAATTCCCTTGTCAGAGAAAGATAGCCATTCATCCTTTCCAGCGATCGTGTTATGGTCACTCAGCACAGCCCAAGATAATCCCGCAGCTGAACATGCCAAAGCAACTTGTTCAACATTTTGTCTTCCGTCGCTATAGGTTGAGTGCATGTGTGTGTCTCCACCGAACCATCCTATCTGGGCAAGATCGTAAAGTCTGTTGAGTGTGATTTTCATTTCTGTTTCTTTGTTATCAACTACATCGACTTGGACTATCTTTCTTTCATACTCAGGGCCTTTTGTTATTTCAAATTCGTACTGCCCTTGGGCCAAGTCGATCTCAAAGTCCCCATTCCAGTCGGTATACAATGTGATCAAGAAAGCTTTTTGCGCAGACATGATTCTGATTCGTGCCGTGAGCGGTGAACCCATTCCATCGCTGATGGACCCAACTATTTTCCCGTTAGCGAGTGCCACTGACAGGATGAAGAAGGAAACTATTAGCAGAAATTTACCCCTCATCAAACCACCTCCACCTTTAAGTGCCCATGAGTACGGTAGTCTTTGATTTTTTAGCAAAACCAAAGAATTGTTAAATCAAATACAATATTACTCAACTTGAGAAGGTATAAGAAAACTTTGCGCTTTCTCATTTATGCATGTACACAGAATTTG
>JBKBIU010000347.1:0-1616 GCA_046294065.1 Pseudothermotoga sp. | reverse complement strand
GATCGTGGCACCGGTAACGGCATCGATTCTCAGGGACTGTCTTTCTAGAACTCTGCTGATCACTTGGATGTTCACCTCATCGTATTTGTCCATATCTATAAAACCACACTTATCGTTGAGAACTTCTACATTTTTGATCTCTCCGTTCGATACAAACACTTTCACATAGTACTGCCATCGCCCAGATTCGAATTCACCAAGATATTCCCCATCTGAGATCTTAGATAGATCTATGTCTGTGATCTCTATTTTCATAACCTGGCCCATACCTCTGAGAAAGATCAACGCGAACAAAAGTACGACAATAAATAAGCAAATTAGTATCAATGCAACAGACCTTAGAAATCGTTTCATACTGTTCACCTCACAAAATATAGTCTTTTAGAAAATAACTCACAAGAGCTGTCAATAACGCCATGAGTAAGACTATCAAAAAAGTTTTAGGCAAGACCTTCTTTTCCACACCGATTTTGTCGATCGATGCCGCAGCATTTTGAAGTTTTGAAGGCGATATAGCGGATGCCAAGCCACTTCCAAATGCAACTGCTGCTGTCATGAAGATTGGAGAAAAATTCAACAATTTGGAGGTCTCCATCGTGTAATTGGCAAACATGGCTGTCGCAGATGTTTGAGTTCCTGTCACGAAACCCCCGAGTACACCAAGGAAAGGTGTGAGCAATGGGTACAGATGTTTGAAAAGAGCTGCCGAAGAGGTTGCCATAACATGAATCATATTGTATTTAGTATTGAGCAATTCAAAACCTGCTGAAGTTCTTTGGTAGCCGGAATTGAGCATAATATAGGCTATTAAGAAAAAGATAGTGGCAGACCAAAAAGGTTGAACCACACGTCTTTTTGCCCTTCCAAAAACAGTTCTTAGTTGTTCTTTGTTCAATTTGTAAATAAATACAGAGATTAGACTACTAACAAAGATCCACGTATAAGCCTGCCACAGAATCCTCAAATAGACCGGCTTACCTTTGAGAAGATCTACTGGCATCGAGAGAACATTATAGAGCAAATGCCTGAAAGTGCCAATCAGATTCACCAAGAGTATGAAGCCAATCAAGATCAACCATGGTGCCAATGCCCTCAAAAGATTCATTTTATCATCGATTTGAAAGGCACTTTCGCGGTTTTTGAGTCTGTAGAAGAGCATCATCACAAATACCACAAAGAAACCCACAATCAGACCTGTGACTATAGGTGCTTTCAGGATTATAGCCAGCTCTGCTCCACCAAAGGCAAGAACTCCAATGATTAGGGAGAACAAAAAACCTCGCTTCAAAAAATTCATGCTGCCAGCTATGTACAAAACGGCAAGTGATATGCTAAAAGATACTATTCCAACAAAAGGAAGAAAGTGCATCGCTGCATGTATGAGATCTATACCGACCATATCAGAGAAAACAACAAGTGGTACACCAAGAATTGTATAAGTACAAAGTGAATCATAACCAAGCGCGGCAAGAGAGATTGACTTTACCGATGAATATCCCATGGCTGCAAGTACTGGCGTGATAACCGTAACCGGTACCGCACCTGCTGATGAAAGAATGGTCCCGAATCCCACAACCAAAACTAAGATCTGTATCACCTTATCTTTTTGGCACAAA
>JBKBIU010000346.1:0-1622 GCA_046294065.1 Pseudothermotoga sp. | reverse complement strand
AACTCCTACAACGCGCCTCTATCGTTGAACGCACTCGATTATGAAAGAAAGGCTCAGTTCATAGATGTTTTTGAATACCATAAAGGGTTGATAGAGCTCAGAAAAAGCCATCCTGCCTTTAGAATGAGAACATCCCAAGAAATAAGAGAGCACATTCAGTTTCTTGAAACACCCAAGAAGACCGTTGGATTCACTATAAGAGGATATGCAAACAACGATCCATGGGAAGAGATAGTCGTGATCTATAATGGAGACATCGATTATCACCAGATCTCTCTACCAGAAGGTGAATGGTCCGTCGTGGTGGACAAAAACAAAGCAGGTACGGAAATTCTATACACAGTACAAGGAACGATAAAAATCCCACCAATCTCTGCTGTGGTAATGTTTAGAGCACCACAATAGAAAGTGAATCTTTAGATGATCGAGATAGCACTGAATTACGTTGTCTGTACACCTTGTTTGCACACTTAATCAAATCTTTGTCCCAGTACTTGTATTAACTGCTCCCTTAACTGTCTGTGATCCGTCAGATGAATAACGGTAAAACCTAATCTTATTGCTGCTTGCACATTTTCAAGTTTATCATCGATAAAGATTGATCGTTCAGGTCTTACGTCATATCTATGAATCAGTATTTTGAAAATCTCTTCGTCTGGCTTGATCTGATTCACGTGGCTGGATATCACGATACCGTCAAAGTACTTGAAAAAATCGTACTCTTTGCTAACATGATCAAAACCATTTTTTCCAAAATTAGATAGCACGAACAGTCTAT
This sequence comes from Pseudothermotoga sp., assembly GCA_046294065.1. Classification (GTDB taxonomy): domain Bacteria; phylum Thermotogota; class Thermotogae; order Thermotogales; family DSM-5069; genus Pseudothermotoga_B. The sequence goes on along the minus strand of JBKBIU010000346.1, from coordinate 844 downwards.
ATCCTCTCTGTTTTAGAAAAGGCAACAACTGTACGTTCTCGTCGATAGGCTTTAGCAGTTCTTTCACCCTCTGTTTCATATGAAGGATATATCTTTCGTATTCAGGATACCTTTGGATCATCATTCCCCAAAGTTTTTCTTCCTCTATATCCCCCTTGTCCATCAGATCCCACTCACGCGATTGGAAGACATTTCTCTGTAAGAATTCAGATACTTCTTGACCAAAAACCCTTTCCATGTAACCCTGTGGGTCCCAAGAGATCAAAACTCTGCCCAAGTCGAAAACAATGGTGTCAAACACTCCATCACCTCTGCTTTAATCAATGATACAGCAACCAGCCAAAGGTAACATTGAATGAAGATTAAAGAATATCAACAATAGAACTTTGCCACACAATGGACTTGCATATGAGAAAGTTGTGGTATGACAAATGATCCTTTGGAATCGATGAATTTGAAGTTATTCCTTGAAGTTTTGACAGATCAAATCAGTTCTTAAATCTTGTGCAAATTGACCATCCCAGGTAGAGATCTCTAAAAGTTTTTGCAAACCATTTCGATCCTAACTTCGTTTCTTTCGATGTCGTCGTTATGATAGGCAGTTGTGTCAAAACCGCCTGGTTCAAAACCCTGTTTTCTGTAAAACTCAATGGCACCAACATTGTTGCTCTGTGTTTCAAGTACTATCACACGGCATCTTTTCTGCCTTGCAACTTGTTTTGCCTCATCTAAAAGCATCGTCCCTAAACCCATTCCACGGTATTGCTCAAGAACAAGTAATTCATGAACTCTCAGTCTGTTGTTCCAACTTTCCATACCAGTCGTCATCCAACCAACAATCATG
>JBKBIU010000345.1:0-1622 GCA_046294065.1 Pseudothermotoga sp. | reverse complement strand
CTCAACTGTCGATGAAGTAACACCACTTGAAAAGAAACTTCATACACCGAAAATAGAAGGTGCCGAAGAACAAGTCAGAGATATCGCGGTAAATAGAGCCATAGAATTATATGGTAATCCACTACCAGAGTTGATCGAAACAAGATTGAATAAAGAGCTCGACGCAATCATCAACCATGGGTATGCTGTGCTTTATTTGATTGCAAAGAAAATGGTTGATAAATCTGTAGAAGATGGCTATGTGGTCGGTTCTCGTGGTTCAGTAGGGTCTTCCTTCGTCGCCTTTTTGATGGGAATAACAGAGGTAAATCCTCTGCCACCTCACTATTTCTGCGCAAATTGCCATTATATCGAGTTTGTACAGAATAATGGTTATGGTTCTGGTTATGATTTACCAGCGAAGAAATGTCCCGATTGCGGTGAAACTCTAAATAGAAACGGGCAGGACATTCCCTTTGAGACCTTCATGGGCTTTGAAGGAGACAAAGTGCCCGATATAGACCTGAACTTTTCTGGAGATTATCAAGATGAAGCACACAGATTCATAGAAACACTCTTTGGAAAAGAACACGTCTACAGGGCGGGAACAATAAATACTATAGCTTCAAGAACCGCTTACGGCTTTGTCAGGTCTTACGAAGAAAAGACATCAAAAAAGGTCAGAAAGGCAGAAAGTGAACGACTTGCCAGTGCCATAACCGGTGTCAAGAGAACGACAGGACAACATCCTGGTGGTTTGATGATCATTCCAAAAGAATATGAAGTTTACGATTTCACCCCCATACAGTATCCGGCTAACACAAAAGAAGCAATGGTTCTAACAACACATTTTGATTACGAATCGATTCACGATGACCTTGTAAAGATAGATGCACTCGGTCACGATGACCCTACTTTTATAAAACTCCTCAAAGATATAACTGGCGTTGATCCCATGGAGATACCCATGGATGATCCACAAACAATGAAAGTCTTCTCAAGTGTCGAACCGCTTGGAATCAAGACTGATGTAATCGGTACAGACGTGGGTACTTTGGGAATTCCCGAGTTTGGTACACAATTTGTCCGAGGGATGTTATCAGAGACTCGACCTAAGAGTTTTGCAGAGTTGGTTAGAATTTCTGGACTCTCACATGGTACCGATGTCTGGTTAAACAACGCACAAGAATGGATGAGACAAAAGAAAGCCACTCTTTCAGATGTCATAGCCTGCCGCGATGATATCATGAACTACCTGATAAAAAAAGGCATGAATGCCTCGAAAGCTTTCAAGATTATGGAAAATGTGAGAAAAGGTAAAGGGATCTCCGAAGAAAACGAGAAAGACTTGAAGGAACTCGGTGTGCCAGAATGGTATATCGAATCCTGTAAGAGGATCAAGTATCTCTTTCCAAAGGCACACGCAACGGCCTATGTGAGTATGGCATTCAGAATAGCATATTTCAAAGTACATTATCCACTGGCGTTTTACGCAGTTTATTTCACACTCAAAGGTGATGATTTTGATGTGGAAGCAGCACTTGGTGGACCTGAGATTGTGAAAAAACGACTCATGGAACTATCGACAATAATCGACAAAGATGTGAGAGAAAAATCAAAAGAAACAACATTGGAGCTCATGC
>JBKBIU010000344.1:0-1632 GCA_046294065.1 Pseudothermotoga sp. | reverse complement strand
AAAGTGTTTTATAGACATTGTTGGGATCATAACTTGCTCTCATAGCGTTGCTAATGCTGTGAACAAGGTCCATTTTCTTCAAATAGAGTTGTTGTTGCTGTATGAGCTCTTGATAACTCTTTGTATAATTTCTTAGCTTTTCTACTTCTTTTCTTAATCCTTCTTGATATTCAAGTCGAGTGTATCCAAGTGTGACACGCCTTGAAATCTCGTGTAGTATTGACAGGTCAAATTCATCAAAGCTGTACTGCGTTCTGTATCCTTCTGGTGAAATCTTGTTTACAACGACGATAACGCCAATGATGCGTTCCTGAGATTTCAACGGCACTGCCATGAAAGATTTGACTGAAATGCTGAGAAAATCTACTCCAGACTTTATGTCAAGTATTCCACCGTCTGCTCTTTCAACTTTGCTAAAAAAGGGATGAGTATACTTGACCCTTTCGAAGAGTAGTTGATCTTTACTGATCCCAAAGGATGAAGAAAAGACGTACTCTTCACCGTTTCTTTCAAAGAATATCACAGTGTCTGCGCTCAGGACTCTTGCAATTACTTTGACCATCTCTGTCTTGAACTGTTCCTTATCTACTGAGTTATAAAAAACATTTGTTAACTCATTCATACTGTGATATTTCTCTGAGACATTTTGAAGTTCGATGAATTTGTTCACCCACCACAGAGAGAAACTGAGTTCATCAACTATCCCTTGTAAGTTCAAATTGCGCGGTTTTTCGAGAACGAGGGCACCCAACAGTTGGTCGTTGTAAACCAATCGCACAACATGGGAATATTTCTGTAAGGACTTACTGTTAATCTTTAAAGATCCTATTCTCTCTTTCTCACCACTTGTTCCCACAACCCTGAATTGATCTTTGTGCTTCTCGTAGAGCAATATATCGCAGTATTCAGCTTCTGCAGCAGAATTTATTAGCTGTGCCATATCATTCATGGCATTTGATTTGTAACCTTTCAGGAAGAACTCAGTCACCTTCTCAAAGATTCTCAAATTCCTACCCTCCTGAACTCCTCTAAGGCATGTTGAACATGTGAACCCGCCCAATAGATTTTGTTACATACTGGACACATAAAAAAGCTGTTGTGTGTATCCTGGACATACAATGGTACTCTATCTCTGATCTCTTCAACAGATATTTCTACAAAAGGAGTATTGCATACGCTGCATCTTGTCATTTTTTCATGGTTCTTTAGATCAAAATATATCGAGAGTTCAACCAGTTGCTCTCTCCACTTGTCAGAATGAATTATTATACTGTTGATTCCATTTTTCAGGGCGCGGCTGTGAAGAACTCTGTCTCTTGTTATCAAAATTCTGCTATTCTGCCTGCATAATTCTAAGATTTTTTCTTCATCAATCTGCGACAGATACATTGTGTCAAAACCAAGAAGTCTCAGTTTTTTTGCGAGTTTTCCAAGCATCCTATCGGCGAAAAACATTGCTTACATCTCCTACTTCCTTAATAATTATACCCAAAATTTCTCATACCTTGCTGAACAGTTCAACCACGATATGATCATTTGTACAGCCATTTGAATCACTTCATCAATTGTGCTTTTTTCACGGTTGATTTTGTGCCAATTCATAATGTATAATCAATCAGACTCTTTCAAGGG
>JBKBIU010000059.1:0-7709 GCA_046294065.1 Pseudothermotoga sp. | reverse complement strand
TTTCTGACGTAGTTGTTTTGAGCGGAGGTCTTGGTCCCACGGAGGACGATAAGACTCGCGAAGCCGTTGCCGCTGCACTGGGCCGTCGGCTTGTGTTGGACGAAGCATTAAAAGATTCTATAAGAAAAAGACTCTCGAAGTACCATAAATATGTTGCTGCAAATAATGACAGGCAAGCGATGATAATTGATGGCGCTAGAGTGATTCCAAATGAAGTGGGAAGTGCACCTGGTCAAATGATAGATCATCATGGCAAAGTCATAATTCTTTTGCCAGGACCACCTCAGGAACTAAGACCCATGTTTGAAAGTGTTATAAGAAATTTGAAGGCTGATCAGGAATCGGTTACTATCTCAACGCTGTTCTTTTCAATTGCAGAATCGATCCTCGATGAAATGATAGTGAAACTCTCACCAGACCCTTCCATAAAGATTGCTACCCAGGCTTCATACGGTGATGGAATAAGGGTGAGATTCACCTGTCCAAAGCAAGACTATAGAAAGATAGAGGAATTAGTAACTAAACTGGTTGCAGAAACTAAAGAACATTTCATAGGTTTTGGTGATACAACACTTGAACAGGCTGTTGTCAAAGGTTTGAGAGAGAAAAGAAAGACATTGTCAATTGCCGAATCCTGCACGGGCGGCATGATCAGTTCTAGAATAATAAATGTACCCGGTGCCTCTGAAGTGTTTCTTGGTAGCGTTGTAGCTTATAATAATTCCGTGAAAAAGGAAGTTTTGGGCGTCAGCCATGATCTTCTAGAAAGATATGGTGCTGTGAGTGAACAGTGTGTATTGCAGATGGCGCAGGGAGTGAAAAGGCTCACGAACAGTGACCTTGCTCTTTCGGTCTCTGGCATAGCTGGACCCAGCGGAGGTAGTGATGAAAAACCTGTCGGTACAGTTTTTCTTTGTATAGTCGGGGATGGTCGGGAAGAAATCGTTCGGTTGTTCTATCCACAAGAAAGAAATGTTTTCAGAATGCGTGTCTCTGGGTACGGTTTATATTTGATTTGGAAGCATCTTAACTACATGGTATAATTATTTTTAAAGTGATTAATAGGAGGAATCGCCATGAACGAACAATATCTGAGCGTATTTATCGATGAAAGCAAGGAATATATTCAGACACTCAATGATTCGCTGCTCAGACTCGAGAAAGATTATCAGGATTCAGAAGCAATAAATGAGACCTTCAGAGCACTTCACACACTCAAAGGAATGGCTGGCACAATGGGATTTGAGACCATGTCAAAGCTGTGTCACAAAATGGAGCAATTACTTGACAAGATAAGAAGCAAGAAAATTAAGCTCGATTCAACAATGTTGGATCGACTTTTCATTGGTGTAGACCTCTTAGAAAAAATGATAGATTCTATAGTCAAAAGTGGAACAGATCAGTTACCGGAACTCGATGTCATTGAGTTTGCAAAAGGTTTTGAAATACTCTCAGCAGAGACAGGGAATAAAGAGATTGCCATAGAACAAAAAACTACAGAGACAGCCGTTGCTCTTTCCGATTCAGTCGAGAGAGTAATTGCTGAAGCTGTGAAAGAGGGTTACAACGCCTATCAAATGACTGTTACACTCTCTGAGGGGACTCAATTCAAGGCAGTCAGAATGTACATGGTCTTCAAGGCTATCGAGGATCATGGGGGCCAGATACTAAGTTCCAAACCATCTGTTGAAGACATCGAACAAGAAAAATTTGATCGAGAGGTAGAGTTGATTCTAGTGATTAAAGAAGAAAAGGAAACTTTACGGAATATGGTGATGTCTATTTCTGAAATAGAAAGGGTAACTATTCAAGATATTTTACGTGCGGAAGTTCGGCATGAACCTGTGGAAAAGGTTGAAACCGAAGAAAAGAAGAAAGAGAAAGAGCCAGTTAAAACTGAATCAATCAAAGAAAGAAGAAGACTCACTCAAACTGTCCGTGTTGACATTGACAAACTGGATAATCTGATGAATCTGATGGGTGAACTTGTGATTTCACGAAGCAGAATAGCTGACATACTTAGGAAATACAGTATAAAAGAAGTTGATGAGAGCCTTTCACAACTTAACAGGATAAGTTTGGATCTTCAAAACGTTGTGATGAAGATAAGAATGGTACCTATATCCTTCGTGTTCAACAGATTCCCAAGGATGGTTAGAGATGTAGCAAAACAGTTAAATAAGGAGATAAATTTTATTGTAGAAGGAGAAGACACTGAGCTCGATAGAACTTTCGTGGAGGATATAGGTGAACCAATATTACACATGTTAAGAAACGCGATAGATCATGGCATAGAGTCAAAGGAAGAGCGCTTAGCCAAGGGGAAACCTCCCGTTGGTACCGTTGTACTCTCAGCAAGGCACGAAGGTAATAACGTGGTGATCGAAGTCAGAGATGATGGTCGTGGGATCGACAGAGCTGCGGTGATTAAAAAGGCTATTGAAAAAGGATTGATAACAGAGGCACAAGCTGAATCGATGCCCGATGAAAAAGTCTATGAGTTTCTTTTGATGCCTGGTTTTTCAACGAAATCTGAGGCTACGGAACTGTCGGGCAGAGGAGTTGGTTTGGATGTGGTTAAGAGTGTTGTCGAGTCTTTGAATGGAACGGTGAGTATAGAGAGCATTAAAAACAAAGGAACGACTGTGACAGTAAGGTTGCCTTTAACACTTGCAATAATTCAAGCACTCTTGGTGAAGATCAACAACCTTGTTTATGCAATACCGATCGCAAATATTGACAGTACTCTGAACATATCAAAGGAACAAATTCAAAAAATTCAAGATCGCCAGGTCTCGGTCATAAGAGGGGAAATAATCCCCATCGTCAAGCTGTGGGACGTACTGGAACTTCCGCACCAATCTGAAGACAGCATATACAATACAGTCATAGTGAGGGTTGGAAACAGAAAATATGGCTTAGCCGTTGACACTCTCATTGGACAGGAGGACATAGTGATCAAGTCTCTTGGTAAACTTTTCAGCGATGTCAGAATCTTCAGCGGTGGCGCAATACTCGGAGATGGCAGTATAGCATTGATATTAGACGTAGCGAATATTGCTTGATCTTTAGGAGGGATGTTATGCAGAATGAAACAGAGTTTGAAGTGTTCGTATTCGATGTAGGTGGGCAAGAAATGGCTTTTGATGTCGAACATGTAAGTATGGTCATAGAGAGGCCAGAGATAACACCTGTACCAAGATCGAAGAAGACCGTGTTAGGCGTCATGAATCTGCGTGGAAGAATCGTGCCTGTTGTGGATCTTGGGATGTTACTGGGAGTCAAAGTCGAGAAAGCACAAGATGAAAAGATCGTGGTTGTGAATTTGGAAGAGATTGAGGTGAGTTTTCTCGTTAATAGAGTCAAGGGAGTTCTGCGATGCAATGTATCTGAAGTTGAAAAACTGAGTGAGCTCGATAGATTTGGAGAGAAATGCAAGGGTATTATCAAAAAAGGTGAAGAACTCATAATCTACTTGAATCTTGAGAAAACACTTGGCGAGTTAATCGCCGTTGGAGAATATAGCAGTGAGGAGGTATGGTGATGGCAAAACGAGTGTTAATAGTTGACGATGCTGCATTTATGAGAATGCTTTTGAAAGACATAATAACTAAGGCGGGATATGAAGTTGTTGGGGAAGCAGCCAATGGTGTTGAGGCTGTCGAAAAATTCAAGGAGCTCAAACCAGATGTAGTTACTATGGATATCACTATGCCCGAAATGAACGGTATCGATGCTATAAAGAAGATCAGAGAATTTGCACCGGATGCAAAAATCATTGTTTGTAGTGCTATGGGACAACAAGCAATGGTAGTGGAAGCAATTCAAGCTGGTGCAAAAGACTTCATTGTTAAGCCATTCCAGCACAGTAGAGTCGTAGAAGCCCTTCAAAAAATCGGTTGATCGAGGTGGGATGAATAGGATCACTATTCTTACAGGTACTGTTGGCTTTTGCCTTTTTAATAGGCTTTCTTGGTATAGTATATTTTCTCGTCAGAAGGCGAAACATATTTGCCGTTTCCAAGAATGTCAAAGTACTTGAGAGATATTACATAGACAGAAATTGCTCAGTAGTTCTGGTACGAATCATGGACAGCTATTTTTTTTTGCTTGTTACGCCAAATAATGCAACCATTATCAAAGAATTATCGCAGAATCATATAGGTCAGTTGGAACAAAGTGAAAGCTTCTCAAATCTTTTCTTCAGAAAACTTGGAAGACGCGAGAAAGGAAACGAAGAGAAATGAGAAAGATTCTAGTATTGGCACTCATTTTTCTGCCAACATTGATCCTTCCTCAAGATGAGTTACCCTTTCCTTCGATCAGTATAGGAGTTTCTCCTGTTCAGAATCAAAGAGATCTTGTTGTAACACTTGAAATCTTACTCGTTCTAACGATACTGAGTTTGGCACCAAGTATCATAATTCTTTTCACTTCATTCACAAGAATAATCGTCGCATTTTCATTTTTGAGAAATGCACTTGGTACGAGACAAACACCTCCTTCACAGGTCCTCGTTGGTTTGGCACTCTTTCTGACGTTCTTCATCATGCAACCTGTCTGGTCTGACATATACAATGGAGCCATTACACCTTATATGAATGGGGAGATAGGTTACCAAGAACTTTTCTCGAGAATGATGCAAAGAGTTCGGGTTTTCATGGTGAACGAATTAGTGAATCATCACAACGAGGACAATGCATTTCTGCTTGCATCAAGTGTTGGAAAAAAATATGACAAAATTGATGACATACCAAATTCGATAATCATACCTGCCTTCGTGCTTGGTGAACTTGAGTTGGGATTCAAGATGGGTGTGCTGCTATACATTCCTTTCATAGTAATAGATATGGTCGTTGCAAGCGTATTACTTGGTATGGGTATGATCATGATTCCGCCCGTACTCATCTCGCTCCCTTTCAAGGTACTCTTGTTCATAGCAGTCAACGGATGGGACTTAGTTGTAGCTGGCTTGATAAAGAGTTTCGCGAGGTGATCGTGAATGACACTTGATCTTTTCATAGATGCATTTAAGGATGGTATTCAAACTATCATAGTAGTTATAACTCCTGTGTTGTTAGTCAGTCTGATTGTTGGACTTGCGATAAGCATATTTCAAGCCGTCACTCAAATACATGAACAGACATTGACCTTCGCACCCAAGATAATACTCATGCTTTTGACTATAACATTCTTGGGAAGCTGGATGTTTGAAAAGCTCATAGAATATGCTCAAGAAATGTGGGAGAAACTGATTGGAATGATTTGACTTGGATCTGAGGCAATTTCTCGAAACCAAATTTCTCTGTTGGGTACTGGTAGTCACACGAACAGCAGGAATGTTTACAATAGCACCGTTTTTCGGTGACTGGTTTCTGCCTGTTCAGATGAAAATACTACTGGTCATCTTTCTGGGTTGGATATCCTTACCTGCTGTGACAGAATCCATAGCTCTGAATACGCCGGTCGTGCAAATCGTTCTTGCAACCCTAAGTAACTACACTTTCGGACTCGTCATAGGGTTTTTGGCGTTGCTTCCAATTGTTGCCATGAGCATCTCCGGTGAAATCTTTGGAACACAGATGGGTTTTGCTATGTCTTCTGTTTTTGATCCACAGAGAGAAGAAGTGCCATTACATGGAGAACTTTTGTACATGCTTGGTTTATACGTTTTTGTGGCACTCAAGGGGCATTTATTGGTTTATCAAGCAGTTGCTGACTCGCTGAGAATCGTACCATTGTCAAAGACGATTACAGACTTTGATTTTGTGGCTATTTTGATTGGTAAGAGTTCTGAAATGTTTGAAATAGCTATGAAAATAGGACTTCCAATGATAGGATTCATGCTCGTCGTTTCCATAGCCCTTGGCATAGTATCAAGACTCGTACCACAAATGAATGTCTTCATGGTTGGAATGCCATTGAAAGTTCTGGTTGGTCTCATACTTTTTGCGGGGATGATACCTGTATGGGCCGAGGTCTTTTCTCAAATTGCAAACAAGACCGTCAATTTTCTGAACTATTTTGTTCAGACGTTTTCGAAATAGATCTCCAATTATTCGCGGATCCTGAAAGAACTGAAAAGCCCACACCAAGAAGACGCAGGAAGGCTCGTGAAGAAGGACAGGTAGCTGTATCAAGAGAACTCAACATGGCAGTATCCTTTCTAGCTGCAACTGTTGTAATGCGATTTGTTATGCAAAGACTGATTGACTTTTCACTGGCAGGTAGCATTCCTTTTCTGAACCTAGACGATTTTGAGTCACTTGATAAGCTTTCTGCACGAATCTATGAAATGTTCAAAGATTCAATACTGATACTGATTGTATTATTCTTCTCAATCGGTATATCTGCAGTCGTTGTTGGAGCTATGCAAACACGTTTCCTCTTATCTTTCAAGCCACTGAAATTCGATTTGAAAAGGATTAACCCTGTAGAAGGATTCAAAAGAATGTTCTCAACAAGGAGCCTTTTTGAACTAGTAAAGTCGATATTCAAAATGATCATCGTTGGTTACGTAGCCTATACAGTTATCAGACCAAAGTTCAATTCATTCGGTCTTTATTCGGATATGGAAGTTACTGACTCAATGAGGTTTGTTTTCCTTATTGTTTATGAAGTGATGCTTAAATGTTCAATCGCTCTTCTTGTACTGGCAATCGTTGATTATTTTTACCAGAGATGGGAATTTGAAAAAAGTATACGCATGACAAAACAGGAATTAAAAGAAGAATACCGGGAAGTCGAAGGTAGCCCTGAGATCAAGAGAAGACAGAGGGAGATCATGGCGAGGCTTTCAAGAGGCAGAATGCTTCAACAGGTACCGCAGGCCGACGTTGTGATCACAAACCCTACACACATAGCTATCGCTTTAAAGTACGACCCCGAGGAGATGGATGCACCTGTTGTTTTAGCGAAAGGTGTAGACGAGATTGCCCAGAAGATAGTTGAGATAGCAAAACAAAACAGCATACCAATCGTCCAAAACCCCGAAGTGGCTCGACAGCTTTACAAAATGACGGACGTAGGTGAACAGATTCCTGAGGGACTGTATCGGGCAGTCGCCGAAATATTAGCCCACGTTTACTCTCTGCGATAGCGATCAGCTTGATATTTGGTATAATTTAAAGTTAAGGGAGTGCTCTGATGAAGAATGTGGATATCTTCGTTGCTGTTCTCATCGTGGCAATAGTTTTCTTGATGATATTGCCAATTCCTGATCTTATGCTGGATTTTTTCCAGCTACTTAATATTGCACTCTCTCTTGTAATCTTACTATCCACCATGTACATAAAGCACGCATTAGATATGTCATCTTTCCCCACTCTACTACTTATAATCACCCTGTTCAGACTTGGACTGAATGTGGCTTCAACAAGATTGATTCTTTTGAAAGGAGAGCAGTTCCAAGGTAAGGTGATCAGAACATTTGGTGAGTTTGTTGTTAAAGGCGATTATATAGTAGGGCTCATAGTTTTTATAATATTGGTCATAATTCAGTTCATAGTTATAACTCGTGGAGCAGAGAGAATAGCAGAGGTTGCGGCGCGTTTTACTCTCGATGCCATGCCTGGGAAACAGATGAGTGTTGATGCAGATTTGAATGCAGGTTTGATAACGGAACAAGAGGCTAGGCAGAGGCGCGAGACTATTCGTAGAGAAGCCGACTTTTATGGTGCGATGGATGGTGCAACGAAATTTGTCAGAGG
>JBKBIU010000343.1:0-1641 GCA_046294065.1 Pseudothermotoga sp. | reverse complement strand
GTAAAGAACACTGGAAACATAGGCTTGTTCAAGATAATCTCCGAATCGGCTATCTCTGCTGGCACAAGGCGCATAGAAGCAGTGACAGGTTTAAATGCACTAAGCTACTTAAGAACGAAAGAACAGTTGATAAAAAACATTTGCGAAATATTCGATACTTCCCAAGAAGATCTTTTATCAAAGATTGAAAATCTCATTGAGAAACACCACGGTTTGCAGAAAGAAATTGAACAACTCAGATTGAAGTTGCTCATCTCTCAACTCAAACAAGCTCCTGTTGAACAAGTAAAGAGTATCAAATTTTTGCACACCATCTTTGATGGTATCGAGTCGAATGATTTGCGCAGTCTTTCAGATGTAGCAGTGTCTGGCCAAGGTTCTATGGTGGCTCTTTTGTTCTCTGTTAGCGAAAACAAAGTGAATTTAATAGTTCGGGTCACCTCTGATCTGACAAAAAAGATTAAGGCAGGAGATATAGCAAAACAGGCTGCTCAAATCTTAGGGGGTGGCGGTGGCGGAAGGCCAGATTTTGCCCAAGCTGGAGGTAAGGGTCCAGAAAAGATTAAAAATGTTATAGAGTGCACAAGAAAACTGCTCGAACAGTTTTAAAAGGAGGCAAGAGCCTTCTTTTAAATTTTTGGTCATTCAAAGACCAGTAGAACGCAGAATGGTCGATTCATACCTATGAGTTGAAGTTGGTCAATCAGCTATCAAAGACGTGCTCTTTCCTTTAAATCATACTTCATCTGATACATCAAAGAATCAGCTTGTCTTATCGTTTCCATAAGATTACCAGTGAAGGTCTTCACTCCATAGGAAAGAATAGGTTTGAGAGGGTGCGAATTTTTGAATTCATTAGCTATCCTTTCTATTATCTCAACTGCCTTCTCTTGCGAGCAATTTTTTAGAATGATCATGAATTCATCGCCGCCCATTCTGACAACGATGTCATTGGTCCCGATGTGCGAGCGAATTTTGGAAACAAGAAGTTTCAATATCTCATCACCTATCTCGTGACCATATGTGTCATTTATCTTTTTGAAGTCGTTCAAATCCATGTAAACAAATGTATCGTTCGGTTCAGGCGTCAGGTCGTTGAGTATGCCCCTGTTGAATGCACCAGTTAAATTATCGGTTATGCTTCTCGCATAGGCTAACCGTATTTGCACCAAAAGATTTTTGTAGTCCAAAATAATGTTGTAGGAGGAGACTAAGAAAAGCATTGGTGCAGAGAAGGATGTGAGATACCTCTGACCAGTGTGTAAAAGTAAGGATAAGGAATCAACAAGAAGCGTCAAGACAAAGAACGAGCCAGCAAAGAAAAAGCCCAGTGAATAACTCTTAATGGTTTTGAAGAAGATGAAGAATGCGTTTACAAAAAGGATGAAATTCAATACCCGTGAGTTCAAGATAATAAAACTGTACTGATTTGGTGCTAAAAACAGGGCTATAGCTGCGCAAATATTTATTATGAATAGAGGTTTATCAAACCTTGTCTTAGTCAAGTAATAGAATGCAGAAATGGCTTGGGAAAGGAAAGCTAAGGCAAAAAATGCTGATGCAATGAAGATTTTTCTGGAAATTAGAAATACAGGCTCGCTGTGCAATGTTTCAAAGGGAATAAAACGGAGTAACCAAATG
>JBKBIU010000342.1:0-1646 GCA_046294065.1 Pseudothermotoga sp. | reverse complement strand
GAGATTTCTTTTTTTGACAAACAATTCGTCCAAAGGCAATAAACAGTACGTTGCTAAGTTGAGAAGATTGGGTGTGAATGTTGAGTTGGATGATGTTTTCACATCCGGTGAAGCAACTGCGATTTTCACAAAACAAAGGTATGGTAATGCAAGAGTTTTTATAATAGGCACAGATTCACTTGCTGAGACTTTTGAGAATTATGGCCACACAGTCACCAAGACAGATCCACAGGTTGTGATTCTTGGTTATGATACACAGATCAATTACGAAAAATTGTCCTTAGGATGTCTCTTCATTCGAAAAGGGTTAGATTATATAGCGACACATCCAGACATAAACTGCCCTTCGCCCGAAGGTCCATTACCCGACGCCGGTTCATTCATTGCATTGATAGAAAAATCGACGGGCAGAAAGCCCGATTTTATTGTTGGTAAGCCGAATCCCTTAATGTTGCAGATGATTGTAGAAAAAACTGGGGTGAAGCCAGAACACATAGCAATGGTTGGCGATAGACTTTATACAGATATGGAGTTTGCTAAGAGATCTGGTATTCTCTCAATACTGGTTCTGTCAGGTGAGACTAATTCACAGGACCTTGCTAAAGTGGAACGGAAGCCAGACATAGTTTTGCAGAACATAGGAGAACTCGCTTTGCTGCTCAAAAGGTAGGTCGCAGGTTTGAATATAAAGTATCGTTTGAGGACTAAGAGAGCTGAGGAACTTGTGAATCTTGCACAGGCAGGGCTCAAAGAAGCTCTTGATCTCCTGGTTGAAAAATATTATCCAATGGTCATAAAGATATCTTCAAGGTATTATGCACCATGGGCCGAGTTTCAAGATTTGGTACAAAATGGATTGGTGGGTTTGATCAAGGCTGTTTATTATTATCAGCCAGACAAAAGTGGTTTTTCTTCATTCGCTTGGAGAAGTATTGAATCTGAGTTGAAGTCCTTTTTGACATTTTTGAATCGAAAGAAAAACAGAATGCTTACAGACGCAGTGAGTGTAGATCTGCTCACTAGTGAAGATTCTGAAGAGACGGGCTATTCCTTTGAAGATCTTTCATTCTCTACGGCACGTCAAGCAATAGCAAGTTTGATCATGGAAAGGATTAACGATCATTTGTCAGATTTGGAGGTTCAGATAATCCAAATGTGGATCGATGGAACAACTTATGAGCAAATAGAACAGCAGCTGGGTGTCAATTTCAAGAAGGTGGATAATACAGTACAGAAACTTAAAAGAGTGTTGAGGGAGAAGGTAGATCCGCTACTTTTGAGAATGTTCTTTGATGAACTCTAAGGTTTTTTCCACTCTTTTCTGAGGTTTTCAAGTTTCTCAAGAACTCCGTACTCACTGAGTTCTTCGAGCAATGCCATATCGTTCATATTTGAAACATACAAATCAACAGCCTGGAAGAATTCTTCTAAAGCAAGATGACAAATGATGAGCATGGCTATAACTCTTTGGTCTTTCATACCAATTTCTACAGCCCTGAGGAGCAAGAGTTTGGCGTTGTCATACCTTTCCAGGTTCAAAAGTGTGGATGCCAAGTTCACATAAGCCGGTGCGTAATCTTTATCGAGTTCGATCGCCTTTCGGTAGCATTCGATTGCCTTTGCAATTTTTTCCATCCTTCTGTACA